>CAXNGP010000055.1:0-9447 GCA_964201845.1 Pirellulales bacterium | reverse complement strand
AACTTGCGGTCTTCGAGGATCGCGCAGTCGAGGCCGCCAAGGACGAGCCGCGTGAAGAACACGCCGATGCCCTGACCGACCGGCGCGGGATCGACCGGGTCGGGCAGGTGCCAGGTCTGCTGCCGCTGCACCATGTTCACGTAGGTCGGCGGGAAAAAGTAGCCGCCGTCGGCGCCGTCGGCTCGCTCGGCCTTCCGGCCGCCGGCGCCCCAGAGGTTCGGGTGGCCCACGTCGTGGTCGTCGGGAATCGAGACCGTGGGCCGATCCCGCATCACGTCGCGAAACTGCAGGCCGAACTCGAGCCAGCCCACGGTGTGCTCGGTGTGTCGGTAGGTCTGGTCGCCCGCGAAGAAGAGGAGGTCGGGATCGGCGGCCCGCAGGCCGGCCACGAGTTCCTGCCGCTCGCCCGGCGTCCGCGTCGAGTTGCAAGAGAGCACGGCCACGCTGATCTGCTCGCTCGCGGCCGGGTCGGCCCGCACGAGCCCCTCGAACATCGCCTGCTCCCCGTGCCGCACGCGGTAGGGAGTGGCCTTGCTCGCATCCCAGCCCTCGACCCGGAAGTGGACATCCCACCCGGGATAGAGCACGTCGGCGGTCGCCACCTCCTCCCAGGCGTCGCCCCGCTTCACCTCAAGCCGGGCCACACGGGGCTCGCCCGGCTTGAGCGGAAAGAGCTGCGCCGTGAGCTTGAGCACGGCCGGCCCGCCAGTGGGCTTCACGCTCACGGTGTACAGGGCGAAGGCCACGACCTCGTCGCGGGCGACATCGAGCGGGAACGGCGGCGGCTGCGGCGGCTTCCGCGGCGGTCCCGGATTACCCTTCGGGCCAGGCTGATTCGCAGGCTTGTTCCAGGGCTCCTTCCACCACTCGCCGGTCACCCAGCGGTCGAGCTGCGGATGGGCCGATCCGAACGGCGTGGGCGAGAAGTCGTCGGCCCCGGCCGCCCCGCCCGGGCCAGCGACGCCGATCGCCACCACGGCGAGCAGCAGGATTCCGAACGCGAACCGACCACGCCGGCGCTCACTCGTCGTCATCGTCTTCGTCCTCTGGGCTCGTCGCCCACTCCGGGTAGGCCGTGCCGCCGCCCTTCATGGCATGCCAGAGCACCCGGTTGAGGGCATCCTCGGGGGCCCGGTCGATCTCGGAAAAGTTCATCGCGGCGCTCGCCAGCGCCCCGGCCTTGAGGATGGGATCGAGGATCGCCTTGGGATCCGGATTCATCTGGTCGAGCGGCACGTTCGCCGGCAGGGCCGTGAAGGGCGTGAGGTCGGGCTCGTCGGTGAAGCACTCAGCCATCGGGGTGGCGGCTGCGTCGAACTGATTGAGCGGGGGCAGCCCGAGGATCTGGCCGATCGTCCTGAGCACGCTCGTCGTGTTGTACTGCGTGCTCACCGTCACGCCCCGCTTCGCGTAGGGGCTCGCCACGTAGCAGGTGGTGCGATAGCCGCTGACGTGGTCCCAGCCGGCCTGCGGGTCGTCCTCGATCGCGAAGATCGCCGTCTTCGGCCAGAACCGGCTCTTGGAGAGCCCTTCCACGATCCGGCCGAAGGCGAGGTCGTTGTCGGCCATGCAGGCGGCCGGCGTGGGGCAGCCCCGGGAGGTGCCGCTCGTGTGGTCGTTGGGCAGGCAGATGATCACGAGGTTGGGATAGCTGCCGCGCTTCTCGCACTCGGCCAGTTCGCGGAGCACGACGTCGGCCCGAAACTGGTCGGGCACGCTCATGTTCCAACCGACCGTGTCGGCCGCCGAAAACTTCCGGATCGATTCGATCGCCGGCTCGCTGGCAAACACGACGTCGGCCTGCTCGGGGCCGGCCTTCCAGGCGGTGTAGCAGGCCGCGAAGCCGGGGCCACCCTTCTGCGCCGGATCCTTCCACCGCACCCGCGGCATCATGAACTCGCCGTAGTTGCGGATCGTGATCCCCTTGGCGACGGCGCGGTCCCAGATGAAGCCCGCCGGCGACCAGGCCAGGGCATCGGCATCCGCGTCTTCCATGCCGTCGGGATAGCTCCGGGGGAAGCCGGCGAAGCTCCGCTCGAGATACTCGTTGGCGATCGCGGCCGTGCTCCAGTTGTGGCCGTCGGCCGAGAGGATGCCGCAGCAATAGGTGTTGTCGAGCAGGACGTATCGCGTGGCCAGCGCGTGGTGGTTGGGGGTGATCTCCGCTCCGAAGATGCAGAGGTCTTTACGGCCGCGGCCCCCGGGGAGGTCGCCGAGCACCTGGTCGTAGGTGCGGTTCTCCTTGATCACGTAGACGACGTGCTCGATCAGGCTCGGCTCCCCGAGCCGCTCGGGAATCGCCCGCGGGGCCACGCCCGGCCGCGCGGGCAGGCGGGCCGCCGCGATCGCCTCGGCCCGGAGGTTCCGGGCCACGATCTCCGAGAGCGCGGGCAGATCGGCGTCGGCCGGCAGCGGCACGAGCGACAGCGAGCCGTGGTACTGGTGCGAGTTGAACTTCGCCTTGGCCGCGTCGGCCGGTCGCGGCGGCAGCCCCTTGATGTTGGCCACGGCGAGCTGCTTGCGGGCCGCGTCGAAGGCGATGGCTCCGGGATACCAGCCGACCGGCACGAGCCCGAGGAGCTTCGTCTCCCCCTTCTCGTCCGGCTCCCATTCGAGCACCGCGACCGCGTTCTGGGCAGCGTTGCAGCAGTAGAGCCGCTCGCCGTCGGGCGAGAAGGCGAGCGCCGCGGGTGCCGCGCCGTGCAGCTCGGCCGGGGTCCGCTTCGTCCAGGCCCGATCCACCACCTCGCCCGAGACCACGGAGAGAATCGAGAGGTGATCGTCGCCGGCGTTCGCGCAGACCACGTGCCGCCCGTCGGGCGCGACGGCGAGCGCCGCCGCGTGCCGGCCGGTGAGCACCTCGCGGACGCCACCGGTCTCGAGGTCCACGATGCTCACCGAGCCCTCGGAGGCCACGTGCATCACCGGGTCGACGCGCACGGTCGTGCCCCGGCCCGCCGGGCCGGTCAGGTCGCCCGGTCCGGGCCGCCGGCCGCCGCGATTGCTCACGAAGGCCTTGCCCCCGGCGAGCACCACGTCGTGCGGGGCCACGCCCACCTCGATGCTCCTCAGCACCTTGCCCGTCGCCAACTCGATCTCGTGGAGCCGGTTCGAGAGGTTGCCGCAGACGTAGAGCCGCGCGCCGTCGGCGGAGACGGCCAGGCCGGCGGGGATCTCGGCGGCCCGCTGGGGCGCCTTGGCCGGCGGAAGCGGGATCGTGTGCGAGGCCGTGACCACGCCGGCGGCGACCCCGAACACCTTCACCGAACCGTGGATGTTGCTCATGAACAGCCGCGTGCCGTCGGGGGAGAAGCCGAGCCCCGCGTAGCTCTCGATCGCCCGGGTGTCGGGCTTGAGGTTGCGGTCGGAGTCGGCCGCCGGCGGGGCGGTCACGTCCTCCGCCGGGGGCTTCACCCGCTGGCGAATCTCGCCGGTGGCCGGATCGACCACGATCACCTCGCTCGTCTTGCCGGAGGTGACGAGGATCCGGCCGTCGGGCGAGAGCGCCACCGACTGCGGCCGCAGCCCCGGCAGGTCGACCTGCCTGCCCAGCGGGGTGACGAGTTGGCCGACGGGCGTCACCACCCGCCCGTCGGCCTCGCGGCCGACGGGCTCGGTGTCGCCGGCGACCGCCAGCGCCGCGATCCAGCAGGCGAGGGCGACCGCCGCGGCAAATCTCACGGGAACCTCACCCCGCGGCCATTCTCGTCGCAGGCTGCGAACACGAGAAACTCGGGCGAGACCCCCTCCTTGCCCTCGATGTGGAGCTGGATGTGGGTCTCGTCTTCGAACTGGGTGATCTCCCGCCGCTTGCGGTTGTTGAGCCAGGTCGCCACGTCGTCGTGCACGGTGACGTCGAGCCGGGTCACGTCGTCCCGCATCGCCGCCAGGTGCAGGACCCGCATCACCTCGATCGCCATGCTCTCGGGCGTCTTGACCGTGCCGGTACCGCTGCAGGTGGGGCAGTCCTGGAAGATGCTCTTTCGGAGCGAGGGCCTGATCCGCTGCCGCGTCATCTCCACCAGGCCGAAGGGGCTGGTGCGGAGAATCTTCGTCCGGGCCCGGTCCCGCTTCATCGCCTCGTGGAGCGACTTCTCGACGCTGCGTCGATACTTCTCCTTCCGCATGTCGATGAAGTCGTTCACGATCACGCCGCCGAGATCCCGCAGCCGCAGCTGCCGGGCGATCTCCTTGGCCGCGATCAGGTTCATCTGGTAGGCGTTCTCCTCCGCGCTCTTCTCGGTGCGGAAGGAGCCGGAGTTGACGTCGATCGCCACCAGGGCCTCGGTCTGGTCGATCACGATCGACCCGCCCCCCTTGAGCGGAACCTTCCGCTGGTGGATCCGCGAGATCTCCTCTTCGAGGCCGTAGCGGTGGAAGAGCGGTTCCTTGCCCTCGTAGAGTTGGAGCCGCTCGACATACTTCGGCATCACGAGCTCGAGAAACTCCCGGGCCCGCTCGAAGGCGGCCGGCTCGTCGATCAGGATCCGATCCACGTCTTCCGTGAACATGTCACGGATCGTGCGGATGATCATGTCGCTTTCCTGGTAGATGTCGATCGGCGCCGAATACTTCCGCATCCGCCGCACGATGCTCTTCCAGAGCCGCAGGAGGTAGGCCATGTCGCGGGCCATCTCCGACTTGGTCCGCTCGGTGCCGGCCGTCCGCACCACGAAGCCCACCCCCTTGGGCGGCTTGAGATCGAGCATGATGTCGCGGAGCACCCGCCGGTCACGCTCGTCGTCGATCTTCTTGGAGATGCCCACCCGGCCCAGCGGCGGCATCAAGACGAGATACCGCCCGGGGATCGAGATGTAGGTGGAGAGCGTCGGCCCCTTGGTGCCGAAGCCTTCCTTGATCACCTGCACGAGCACCTCGTCGCCGCGGCGCAGGACGTCCTGGATCGGCGGCTTCACCCGGGGCCGGTCGCCGATCCGCGGCTTGCGGCGGGTGGCCGGACGGCCGCCCCCCTCGCCCTCGGCGGCCTCGCCCGGCTTGGCGGCCGGCTCGACGTCGAAGGCCTTGTCGGGATCGAGCCCGCCCTGCCGGTAGTACTGCGGCTCCACGTCGCTGATGTGGAGGAAGCCGTTGCGGCCCACCCCGAAGTCGACGAACGCCGCCTGGATCGAGGGCTCGATGTTGACGATCCGCCCCTTGTAGATGTTGCCGACATAGTTGTCCTGGCTGGTCCGCTCCACGTAGAGCTCCTCCAAGACCCCGTCCTCGATGATCGCGATCCGGCACTCCTCCGGCTGCGACACGTTGATCAGCATTTCCTGCTTCATCGCGTTGTTTCCCTTCCGTTGTCATCCGCCCCGCGGGGCGGCGTGGCCCGCTAGGCCACCGTCTCGGCGAGCAGCCGACGGACCTGGTCGCGGAGGTAGGCCTTGACCTCCCGCGCACCGTCCATCGTCATCGCCTTCTCAGCGATCAGGCGGCAATCGGCGACCGAAACGCTTCGGCACGCCTGCTTGACCTCCGGGATGGCGCTGGCCGGCACGCTGAGCTGCCGGAGGCCCATGCCCAGGAGAAGCTGCGTGAACATCACGCTGCCGCTCATCTGACCACACACATTGGCCGGAACGCCGGCCTCGGCCGCCACGTCCAGCGAGCGGCGCAAGAGCCGCAAGACCGCCGGATCGCAGGCGTTGTACAGTTCCGCCACTTCCTTGTTGCCCCGGTCGACCGCCAGCGTGTACTGGATCAGGTCGTTGGTGCCGACCGAGACGAAATCAACCTCCTTGATGAACGAGTCGAGCATGACCGCGGCGGCGGGCGTCTCCACCATCATGCCCACGGGCATCTTCCGGTTGAAGGCGATGCCGTGTTCGGCGAGATCCTCCATCACGTCGGCCAGCACCATCTTCGCCTGCCGCAGCTCGACGATCGTGGAGATCAGCGGAAACATCACCCGCACGTCGCCCAGGGCGCTGGCCCGGAGGATGGCCCGCAGTTGGGTGCGGAACATCGGCAGTTCGCGCAGCGACAGCCGGATGCTCCTGAGGCCGAGGCACGGATTCCGCTCTTCCTCGGGCGTCTTCTCGGTGAGCATCTTGTCGGCGCCGAGGTCGAGCGTGCGGATCACGACCGGCTTGCCGTTCATCGCCTTGACGACGGACGAGTAGGCCTCGAAGTGGTCTTCCTCGTTGGGCTCGCGCTTGCTGGTGAGATAGAGAAACTCGGTCCGGTAGAGGCCGATCCCGTCACAGCCGCGGTCGATGCACTGGTCGACTTCGCTGGGAAACTCGATGTTCCCCATGATCTGAATCCGGACGCCGTCGGTGGTCTCGGCGGGCAGGTCGCGGAGCCGGCCGAGCCGGGCCGCCACGCTCCGGGCCGCCTCCTCCTCGAGGCGATACTGCGCGATCGTCTCCTCGTCGGGCTGGAGGATCACGAGCCCCTCGTTGCCGTCGAGGATCACCGGCTCGCCACCGGAGACGTCGGCGAGGAACGGGCCGATGCCCACCACCGCCGGGATCTCGAGCCCCTCGGCCACGATCGCGGTGTGGCTGCCGGGACCGCCGAGCTCGGTGGCGAAGCCCTTCACGAACCGGCGGTCGAGGTTGGCCGTCTCGCTGGGGGTGAGGTTGTGGGCGAGCACGACCACCGGCTGCGAGATCGCCGCCAGCGTCTCCCGCCGCTGGCCGAGCAGGTTGCGCAGCAGGCTCTTCTCGATGTCGTAGATGTCGTGGGCCCGCTGCGAGATGTGGTTGTCGAGGCTCTGGAACACCTTCGCGTAGCGGCGGAGCGTGCGGCTGACGGCGTATTCAGGCCACCAGTTGCGGTCGCGGACAGCCGCCGTGAGCTCCTGCTGGAGCCGCGGGTCGTGGAGCATCGCCAGGTGGGCGTCGAAGATGGCGGCATATTGCTCGCCGAGCTCCGCGTGAATCCGGTCCCGATTGTGCTCCATCTCCCGCGACGTCTCGGCCACGGCGTGGGCCAGGCGGGCGAGTTCCGTGTCGACGGCGCTCCGCTCCACGAACCGCCGCGGAATGCGGAAGCCCTCGGCGTCGAGCACGAGGGCCTCGCCGATCGTGACGCCGGGCGAGACCGCGATTCCCTGGAGTTTCAGCATGGCGGACGGCCCGGCCGCCGGCAGCGCTCAGGTTTGCTGGCTGCCCGCGCGCTCGTTGAAGTTGCGGTCGAAAAGGCTGCCGATCGCCTCGAGGGCTTCGCGGGCATCCGGCCCGGTCGCCTCCACCACCAACCGCGTGCCCGCTTCGGCCGCGAGCGTGAGCACGTCCAGGATGCTCTTGCCGTCGACCCGCTGCGAGTCGGCCACGAGCTCGATCCGGGACTGCCAGCGGCGGGCCTCCCGCGCGAGCATGTCGGCCGGCCGGGCGTGGAGCCCCTGGCTGTTGGCGACGACGACTTCGCGCGAGATGGTCTCGCCGCACGGAACGGCCGCGCCGGCGTGCATCGCTGATTCACGGCTTTCGGCGGCCATCTCAGGACACCACTCCGTGGCTATCGGCTTCCTCCAGCAGGTGCTGGATGTCGACCGGTTGCTTGGCGGCCTTCAGCAGTTTGCAGAAGGAGTCGTCGCGCAGCTGCCGCGAGATGCTCTCGAGCGCCCGCAGATGGTCGCCGGGGCGGTCGGGCGGCGAGACGAGCAGGAAGAACAGCTGCACCGGCTCCCCGTCGAGGCTCTCGAAGTCGATGCCCTCGGGGCTCACGGCCACCGTGCCCACCAGCCGGCTCACCCCCGGATGCTTCGTGTGGGGCACGGCCACGCCGCGGCCGATGCCGGTGCTGCCGAGATCCTCCCGCTTGAGGATGGCCTTGATGATGCTCTCCTCGTCGCCGGTGGAGATCTTGCCGGCGTCGACGAGCGCGCGGGCCATCTCCCGGATCACGCCCTCCTTGGTGTCGGCATCGACGTGCGACCGAATGGCGTCGGTGGCGACAAAATCGGAAAACTTCATGCTGGCTCGAATCTCGGGTGGGGGGCGGGAGAGGGCGGCACGGCCGCGTCAGGGCCGACGGGTCGACTCGACGTGCTTGTGGTCCCGAACCTTCTCCTTGTGCTTGCGGAGCTGCTGCTCGAGCTTCTGCACGGCCCCGTCGACGCTCCGCCAAAACTGCGGCGCGTGCTCGTGGCTGATCATGTCGTGGAAATGCTCGGCGGAGGCGACGATCTCCACGGCCGGGAGCTCGGGGTTGGCCAGATCGACGGTCACGTTGAGGGCGGTCAGGCGGTCGAAATACCGCTTCAGCCGCGACACCTTGGCGACGACCTTCGACTGGGAGGCAGGGCTCAGATGGCCGTGCCGGGTGGAGACATTGATCTGCACCGGGACGTTTCCTGCGGGGGAATGACGGGAGCTCGCGGCACCCTAGCGGCGAGAACAGGAGCATATCACCCTGCTCGCGACCGCGGCAATCGACCGGCGCAATCCTCGCGTGGGGGGCGGGTATGAGGTTCCGCCACCCGCTCAGGGAGCAGGCGCGGCAGCCGCCTCCCCGACCTTGCGGCGCCACCACTCGATCGCCTTGTCGTTGAGCCCGGCGGCACGGTCGGGCCGATACTCGACCCGCGCGGCCGGGTCGGCGGAAACCGCCGCGAGGAGATCGTGGAAGGCATACCGCCGGACGACCAGCGAGCCGTCCGCGAGCGACTCCACGAGCGCCGCGGCCCCGCCGCCGGCCAGTTCCTCGGGCGAGAGGCCGCGGGCCAGCAGATAGAGCTCCTCGCCCCGCCCTGCCGGGCCCTGGTCTGCGAACGCCTGCCGCAGCTTGGCGGCGGCGTTGGCCCCGCGGGCGAGCGCCTGCTGCACGGTCGCCGCCTCGCAGTCGGTCCACTGGCCGTCTCGGAGCTTGAGCTCGGGCGACTCGGCGCAGAGCAGGCCCACGGCCGGCTCGTAGTCGCCGAGCAGGGCCGCGGTGATCGCGGCCGCCACGCGGTTTTCCGCCCGCCGGTCTGTCGCCAGCGCCCGCAGCGCCTGGTCGACGTCGTCGGCTTCGGCGAGCCGCAGCGCGAGCTCCCCGCCCGCCTCCCGGTCGACGCGGTTCCCAGCCGCCTGCTGCTCCAGCCATTCGGGCGCACGGCCCACCGACGTGATCCGGGCGATGGCAGGATCGGCCGACGTCCAGTCGAGATCGCTGCGAGGCGGCAGGGCCGCCTCGATCTCGAGCCCGGCAAGCGGCTGCCCCGGCGGGCCGCCGTCCATCTCCGTCTGTCGCCAGCGGGCGCCGCCCGTGGCATGCAAGCGCGCCCTGCGACCGGGCGGCACCGTGGCCGGATCCGTGCCGGGCTCGCGTTCGAGGTCGACCTGGATGCCCATCAGTTGCCGCGGGCCGATGGTGACGACTCCGGAGAGACCGCCCGCCGTGACGCCGAGTGCCGCCTCCGCGGCCTCCGTCCAGACGACGGCCCGGCCAAACACCACCTCCAGCCGCGGCGTGCCGTTGGCATCCGTCACGAGGGCGGCGAGCGTGCCGGGATGC
>CAXNGP010000054.1:0-9526 GCA_964201845.1 Pirellulales bacterium | reverse complement strand
ACTCCAGTTCCACGATCCGATCCTCCGTAAGCCCCTGAACCGCCGCGTCAAACTCGGCCGCGGTCCTGACCCGGCGCGGGGCCGGCTCGTCGGGCGGCACGGGCGCGTCGGCGGGCGAGGCGGCGTCCGGCAGCACGGCCGGCCCGCCGGATCGCCGCTCGCTCGCCGAGCGGAGCCACAGCCCGCCAACCGTCACCGCCAACGCGAGCGCGGGCACGAGCCATGGCAGGCGGGAATCAGCCGGCGGTTCCGACGCCACCACCACCGCCGCGGGCCGGGGCGACGCGATCGCGTAGCCCTCAGCCTCGGCGCAGGCCCGCAGGTCCGCCACCAGCACCGCGGGCCGCTGGTAGCGGTCGAGCGGATCCTTCTCCATCAGCCGCTCGACGACGGCCGCCAGCCGCCTCGGCACGTCCGGCCGGATCTCGTCGATCACCGGCGGGGCGGCCTGCTGGTGCTGCAGGAGCTTCTGCACCATCGTGCCCTCGGCGAACGGCGGCCGCCCAACGAGCATGAAGAACATCGTGCAGCCGAGCGAATAGAGGTCGCTGCGGACGTCGGCCGCCCGGGGGTCGCGGGCCTGCTCCGGCGAGATGTAGTCGAAGGTTCCCAGCGTCATTCCACTGACGGTCAGGTCGGCGTCGCCGTCCACCTGGTGCAGGCGGGCGAGCCCCATGTCGACGAGCCGCGCGCGGCCCGCCGGGGTGATCACGATGTTGGAGGGCTTGATGTCGCGGTGCACGATCTCGCGCTCCGAGGCGTGCTCGAGCGCGTCGGCCACCTGGATGGCCACGTCGATCGTGCGGGCCGGGTCGAACGGGCCCTCCGACCGCACAAGATCGCGGATGTTGGTGCCCTCGATGAACTCGAAGACGATGTAGTGCCAGTCGCCCTCGCTGCCGACGGCGTGAACGCGGCCGATGTTCTCGTGGTCGAGGCGCGCCGCCGACTGGGCCTCGTTGCGGAACCGGCGAAGCGTCTCCTCGTCATCCGTCTGGCGGCGAGCGAGCACCTTCACCGCGACCGTCCGATCGAGCGTGGTGTCGAGGGCCCGGAACACGGCCCCCATGCCGCCGCCGCCGACGAACTCGTCGAGCCGGTAGGGCCCCAGCATGCTGCCCTCGAGGACGCGACCGATCTCGGCCGTGGTCGTGGCACGGCCGGCGAACACGGCTGCGGGCGGCGCAGAAGCCTGGCTCTCCGATCCGGCCGCGGCGGAGATGATCGTGGCGTCGTCGGCTGGAACGACCGGCCCCGGTCGTCGCGAGGAACCGTCCGCGTCGTGGCGATCATTCATCGGTCCGACCCTACCACCGCCGTTCGTGACGGGTCAACGCGAGGGTCGAGGCGCATCAAAAGACCCCGGCCCTCGCGTTCGCGAGGGCCGGGGCATGACTGCACGCGGAGATCTCGGTCGCCGGCTCAGCTGGCGAACCGGGTCTTCGCCTTGCGGCGGCGGCTCCACTCGATGCCGCCGAGGCCGGCCAGGCCGACGCCGGCCAGGGCGATCGTACCCGGCTCAGGCACCGGCTCCACCTTGGCGAGGCGGAAGCCCGTCGCACTGTTGGCCGCAGCCGTACCGGCGTACAGCGGCGTCGTGTAGGCGAGGCTGAAGTTGGCAGCGAAGGTCGTCAACGAGCTGCTCCACGCTCCAGACATCGTGGCGTAGCGGTTCAAGCCGGTGCCCGAGGTGGCCTGAACGGCTTCGGTCATCTCCGCCACGTTGCCCATCATGTCGTACAGGCCGTACGCCGAGGTGGTGTTCGTGTAGGCACCGACCGCCATAGGACCGGTCGAACCTGCAATGACCCAGTTGAAGTTCGCGGTGTTGGCAGCCGTGAGCGACGTGGCGGAGCCCGTCGGGATGGTGTTGCTGTTCGACGCATACTGCGTGTAGCTGGTCGAGGTCAGGCCGGTCGCATTGTGGAAACCGCCCTTAAACCATTCGTTCAGCGTCGGGAGCACCCACGTGGCGTTCGCAGTGCGGGTGAGCACGGGACCGCTGGCCACGTTGTTGACGGTGTAGGAACCGGTTTCCATGCTGGCCACGTTCGTCGTCTGGCCGTTGTGCAGCCAGTTGGCGAACCGGGCCGCGGAGTACCAGTTCACGAAGTTCACCGGCTCGTTCCCCATATTGGGCTTGACGGCATAGGTGAACGACCCGGACGTGCCGCTCTGAGTGATGCCACCGTTGACATCCGTGTTCATGGCACTGTTGTAAACGTTATTGGTGTTGCTGCGGCCCACGGCGTTCAGGAACGCCGCGTACTGCGAGTTGGTCACCTCGAAGCGGCCGAGCTGGAAGACGTAGGGCACCGCACCCAGTCCGTTCGTCGCGTTGCCGGCGTTGCCGACGTTGTTGATCGTCCGGGTATCGATCGACACCTGGCCGAACACGCTCGAGGCGACGCTGGCGATGGCGAAAGCCACGGCTCCGGCGAAGGCCCGCGTATTGAGCATTCGGGCGCTCCGCCCGCTGCCCCAGGTCCACCGCTTGTTGCGGCGGCAGTGCATCCCGCCCACCCGGGTCGGCGCACCGCCCCGGCGGCGGTACTCGGGAAACCGGCTGCGAGCCTGGACGGGCTCCCGGTCCCGGCTGAAGTCGACCGCGTAGGTCGCCTCCATGTCGTCACGATAGGTTTCCACCGATGCGCTCATGAGACTGCTCCTTTAAAAATGGCCCCGTCGCGGGGCGACCTGTCGAATCCACTCGAATCCACGTTGGTCCGCCGACCACACGGCCGGAACCGGACCTTTGTTCCCGAATCCTGAACCTGCGGAGCGGCACGCGGCACGGAGGCCGCCCCCGCCCCTAGACGAACTGGTACGACCCCTTGCGCTCGGCGACCCGGCGGGCCTCCGCGAACAGGGACATGAGCGCGTCGCCACCGGAAACGCCGGGCAGATACACCCAGGCTCCGAGTTGGCGGGCCCACAACTCCTCGTCGACGCTGTCGCCCGAACCGCACACCACCACGAGCGTGCCGGGGCGACCCGCGAACTCCTCGGCGATCTCCACCGTGTCGTTGACTCGCTCACCGAGCGGGCGGGCGATATCGGCGATCACGAGGTGGAAGTCGCCCTCCACGACAGACCGCAGTTCCGCGGCATCGGCGGGTGCTTCGCACGCCGACCAGCCGCTGAGGTCTGCCATCGTGTCGAGACGGTGCCGCAGCCCCTCGTCTCCGGACACGACCAAACACTTCATCAGTCCGGGCATCCGACTGGACCGGGTCGCCGGCGCCTGTCCGGCGAGCGACCGCACTTCCTCGGACGTGATTCCCACGGCCACGACCATCATTGGGTCATCTCCTTTCCGGCGGACGAGCCGCCGACTCTCGCGCCGCGAACACTCGCGACGAAATGAGGAAATGCACACGCCGTGCCAAACGCGGCAGACGGTTCGCGATCACCGCATGCACTGCAGAAAAACTGCGGCAGATGACCTGGCGAGCCCGTTCGAGCCGGCCATGAGCCGCCGACGGTCACCTCACCGAGATGCGTGGCCACCCGGGGCAATCCCCGCCCGCCGCGCGGCCAAAACCGCTTTTTTCCCGGCTTTTTCCGCACCTCACCAGGCCGGTGAGGTGCTCACCTGGGCGGTGAGCCCGACGGCACGCTGCGGCTGGGCTCTCGGCTGGGCCGATATACTCTCGTCTTCGGGCGCGCCGCCGATGGGGCGTGTCGCCGGGACTTGGCCGATCCGCCCGTACTCGCCGGCACGCACCGTGACCCGCTTTCCGCTCATCCGTCCCGACGTGCCGCCGCTCGCCGACTGGACGCCGATCCTCGGCGAGGCCTATCGGGAGCGCCGGTTCACCAACTTCGGCCCGCTGTCGCGGCGGCTCGAACTGCTGCTGTGCGAGACCTGGGGCGGCCCCGAGACCGTGTGCGTCTCGACCTCGAGCGGCACGGCCGCGTTGGCGGCGCCGCTGATCGCCCGGGGTGTGTCGGGCCGCGTGATCCTGCCGGCCTTCACCTTCCCGGCCACGCTCTCCGCCATCCGCATGGCCGGCGCCGAGCCACTTCTCGTCGACGTGAATCCCCGCGACTGGCGGCTCGATGTCGACACCCTCCGCCGCGCGCTCGACGCAACGGGCGCGGCGTCCGCGATCGTGCTCTGCCCGTTCGGCCTCCGAAGCGACTTCGGGGCGCATGCCCGGCTCGTGGCCGACCGCGGCGGAACCCTCGTGGTGGACAACGCGGCGGGCCTCGGCGTGGCCGGGAGGCCCGTGCAGGTTTCGCCCCACGCCTTCGAGGCCTGCTCGCTCCATGCCACGAAACCATTCGCGGTCGGCGAGGGAGGCCTCGTCTTCGCCCATCGCTCCCAGGAGGAAGACCTCCGACGGGCGCTCAACTTCGGCCTGCGGCCGGGATCGCCCACCGACCTCCGGGGCTGGGGCATCAACGGCAAGCTGTCGGAGCTGCACGCCGCCGTCGGGCTGGCCGCCGCCTGTGGCTTCGAGGAACGGCTGGCCCGACGGCGGGCGCTGGTCGCCGGCTATGGCGCCGCGGTCAGCGGGCGGGAGGGCGTGGAGACCTGCACCGACGTGGATGCCGGGGCGTGGCAGTTTTTCCCCGTCCTCCTCCCCGACGCGGAGGCGGCCGAGCGGTTCGTGGCCGAGGCGGCGGCCCGCGGCATGGAGACCCGCCGCTATTACGCCCCGGCCCTGTCGATGCTGCCCGAGGTGGACCGGCTCGGCCCCTGCCCGGTCGCGGAGGATCTGTCGGCCCGGATGTGCTGCGTGCCCGTCTATTCCAATGCGACCGACCCCGAGGCCCGCGAGATGGTCGCGGTGTTCGGGGCCGCGATCGCGGCGGCCCTCGCGCCGAAGGCCCCCGCGACCGCGAGGCCCGCATGACGCCCGTCGCGCCGCCGGCTCCGGCCGGCTTCGACGACCTGTTCGCCCGGTTCCTCACGACCACCCTCGACCTCGCGGCCGCCCCGCCGATGCCGACGGGCGAGCCCCACGAAGCCTGGCCGGCGAACACGGCCCGGCTGGTGGCCGAGGCGGGGGCCGGCCACTGGAACCGGCGTAGGGATCGAGAGCAGCGGTTCGCGGAGTCGCTGGCGACGATCGCCCCCCAGGTGAGCGCGAGCACGCTGCCGTCGTTCGCCGCCGCCCGGATCGCGATCGACCCGGTTCCCGACCTTCGCGGATCCGACGCTGCCGACCTCTGCTACGTGAAGATCAACCATGGCTTCTGGGAGCAGCTCTACGCGCTGTTCGGCGAGCGCGACGCCGCCCGGATGAGGATCGTCGACCCGCGCCGGTTTCATGCCCGCTACGTGACCTCGGCGTTCGCCGACGCCCTGGTGGCCGCCACCGCGGCGATCGCGCGACCGGAGGGGCCGCGGCTTGGCTTCGAAGGCGTGCTGCTGGGGGCGAGCCTCGACAATGGGACCCTCGACCACGATGCCGTCCTGGCGGGCCTCCCCGACCTCGACGCCGCGGGGCAGCGAATCGCCCTGGGAGCGGCGATCGGCCTCACCGCCTGGTGGGAGTCGCTTTTTCCCGGACTGCGGCCGGCGTTCTGCGACGGCAGCTTTCCCAAGCGGGGGCTCGCGACGGGCCGGCTCCGGCAGACGCTCGCCTGGGCCGCCGACCGCTCCGACCGGATCGTGTTCGTGGTGCCGCCCCACCTCGCCCGGATCCATCTGGCCGACACGTCCCTTCCCCAGGAGTCGGTGCTGGTGCCCGCCGAGGCGGTGCACGAATCGTGGGTCGACTGCCTGCACGCGACCGCCGGCCACGTGCTCGCGCGGCTGGCCACCGACGGCCGGGTGCTCGTGATCACGCAGTCGGCCGTGTTTTCGGCCCTGCTCGGCTTCTTTCTGGCCGACGCACGCCGAAGACTGCCGCTGCCCGATACATGCCTGCGCTACTTCGACCTCGGCCAGGCGCTCGACGTGGCCGCCCCCGATGCCGGCGGGCAGTGGGTGCGGCGTAACAAGGCGGGCGACGAGTCCCTGTTTCATCTGGCCGACGCCTGATCCCAGCCATGCGAAACCACGCTTCCCCGTCCGCCGCCTCACGCCTCGAGCTCCGTTGCAGCCGCGAGTGACCCAGCCCAGCCGCCGGGAGCGACACCCATGCCATCTCCGCCCCTCTCGCTGATCGTCGTCTTTCACGCCATGGCCCGGGAGGCGCCGCGCACCTTGTCCACGCTCTCCGCCGCCTACCAGCGGGGCGTGACGCCGGCCGACTACGAGGTGATCGCGGTCGACGCAGGCTCGGCCAGCCCGCTCTCCGCCGACCTCGTCTCCCGCCAGGGGCCCAACTTCCGCCTGCTGCGCACGCCCCCCGCGCCGTCGCCCGCGGCCGCGGTGAACCTCGCGGCCCGCGCCGCCACCGGCCAGGCCATCGCCCTCTGCATCGACGGCGCGCGGATGCTGTCGCCCGGGATCGTGGCCGGCATGCTCAGCGGCTTGCGGATGTTCGCCGACCCGGTCGTGGCCACCCTGGCCTGGCACCTCGGCCCCAAGGGACAGAACGAGTCGATCCTCGAGGGCTACGATCAGGATCAGGAAGACCGGTTGCTCGCCACGGTGGACTGGCGGACCGACGGCTACGAACTCTTCCGCGTGGCGGCGCTCGCGGCGTCGTCGGCCGGCGGCTGGTTCGCTCCGCTCAACGAGAGCAACTGCCTGGCCGTGACGCGGTCGGCCTGGGAGGAGTTGGGGGGGCTCGACGAGCGGTTTCGGTCGCCGGGGGGCGGCCTCGTCAATCTCGACTTCTATCGCCGCGCCTGCGACCGGGCGTCGGAACTGGTGATCCTCCTCGGCGAGGGGACGTTCCACCAGGTCCACGGCGGTGTGGCCACGAACGTGCCACCCGAACGGCACCCGTGGCGGGCGTTTCATGACGAGTATCTGGCGATCCGCGGCGCGGCCTTCGCGGCCCCGGCCCGGGAGGCCGTCTACGTGGGCCGGTGCACCTCCCAGGCGCTGCCCTTCCTGGCCAGGAGCGTGGCCGCTGCCAGGAGCGTGGCCTCCGCCAGGGCGGCGCCGCCCCCCGCCTCATGAGGCCGGCCGATACTCGACCGACATCGGCGTGCCCGCCCGGCGGGCGATCGTCGCCAACTCGGCCAGCGTCTCATATTCCGGCGCGAGCACGCGGGTGAGGTTCGCCAGGCCGAGCGGGGAGAGCGGCTCGGTGACGGAACCGGCGTGGGCGTTGCGCCGCGCCACCGGCGTGAACCCGAACAGCCGCTCGATGTCGGCCGCAAACCGCTCCATCGCCACGACCCCCAGCAGTTGTCCCGGCTCGATCCTGCGGAGCAGGCCGTCGAGATACCAGGCAAAACCCTGGGGAACGTGGCCGATCACCTGCATCATCGTGACCGGGGGCGAGACGTCGTAGCCGGGCTTCGGCACGAGCGCCTCGGCGAAGCTGCCGACGTCGGCGAAGCAGGCCAGGAGCGACCGCTCGGCCTCGTGCCGCAGCCGCCCGACGGGATCCTCCGGTGCGGCCAGACTGCCCTCGGCGATCAGGTGCCGCCGCCAGTTGAAGGCCGACACGAACCGGGCGACGGGGTCGCGGACCAGGACCACGTAGCGCCGGTCGGCCCCATACGCGGGCCGCCGCATGTGCACGTGGTCGAAGCGGAAGCCGCGGCCGCGAAGTTCCGTGGCGGCGGACGTCCCGCCACATTTGCCCACGTGCACGAGGTCGAAGGGAATGTCGGGGGTGATCAACCGTCGTCGCTTTCCGGCAGGCTTGGGGTCACCGCTCGCGACGGACCACGCCCTGCGGCCCATCGACCGAAAAGTCTAATCGATCGCAGTGATTGTCGGGCCGCGTGCCGCGGTCGTACGATGCGGAGGCATGACGCCTTCCGACCTGATCGTAGCCCGCCGCCCCTGGCTGCGCGACCTGCCCCTCCAGGCTGGCCAGACGCGGGCGCGGACCACCGCCGACGACGCGATCCTCGATCGGATCGTGCAGGCCTACCGGCTGGCGACGGCGGCCGAGCGCGACCAGGGCGTGGTGCGCGACGGGCCGTGGAGCCGGATCCGCAGCCAGCACATGGGGGAG
Organism: Pirellulales bacterium; assembly: GCA_964201845.1. Taxonomy (GTDB): domain Bacteria; phylum Planctomycetota; class Planctomycetia; order Pirellulales; family UBA1268; genus QWPN01. The sequence goes on along the minus strand of CAXNGP010000054.1, from coordinate 1,487 downwards.
TTCATCTCGCTGCTCACGGCCGGGCGCCGCGAGCCGCTGGCCGAATACCTCCGGGAGTTGCCCACGCGACCGGCCGGCCATGGCTTCTTCCAGGGCCGGCTCACCCTGGATGACATCACGCGGGATCGAGAACAGGAACGAGGGCGGCTCGTCTGGATCATGGACGCCGTCTGCGGGCTCGCGGAGTCGCTCGGCCTGCTGGGGGTCGTCTGTCTGGAAGCCCCGCCGACGATCCCGGTTGCCCCGCCCACCGTCGCCGAACTCGTCGCCCGGATCGAGCAGGCAACCGGCCTGGTGGTCACGGTTCCCGAGGTGTTCGCGGGGCTGCACGGCGTCGCGGTCGGTGACCGCGTGGTTCACGTCCGCTCCGCCTGCGCCGTCTACGCCGCCCTGAGGATCCGCGACTGGCTGGCGGATCGGGAGGGCCGGACGCTCGCCGACTGTCGGATCTGCGAAATCGGCCCGGGCGTCGGGCTCGTGCCGGCGGCCTTGGCCGGGCTCGGGGCCAGGGAGATGCTGCTCGTCGACCTGCCGGAGCTCAACGCCATCCAGGCCTACTTCCGCGCGCAGGCGCTGCCGGGGCACGCCCTGTCGCTGTTCGGCGAGCCGCCCGCCACGGACGGACCGACGGTGAGGATCGTTCCCGACTTCCAATTTCTCGCGGGCGACGTTCCCCGCTGCGACCTGATCTTCAATCAGGACTCGCTGCCGGAGATCGATCTCCACGGCGTGCGTCGCTATCTCGACCGGATCGCCCGGACGACGACCTACTTCCTCTCCATCAACCAGGAGACGCGGGTGCCCGTGGGCACGCCCCTGGACGGAGGCTTCCTGCCCAGCATGGTGCGGCCGCCGCATCCCCTGCGGCGTCTGGAGCGGATGCCGGCGTGGTGCCGGGCGGGCTACCTGGAGGAAATCTTCGTCAGCGCGGATCAGCGGCCGGATTGAGCCGCGGCGCGTTGGCGAGGGCGGCCATCGCCTGCGCCGGCAGGCCGCCCAGGAGCAGCGGTTCGTCCGTGGGCGGAATGAACTCCCGGCCGCGGAGGGCGACGTATTCGTCGGCCATGGGCTGCACGGGCCGTTGGGCCCGCGGCGTGTTCGTGGCGACACCGCCGTGAAACTGGTGAAACGTCGCCTCGCCGAAGAGCAGGATCGGCGGGCCAAGCGCCGCGCAGGCCCGGGCGTAGAAGTCTGGGTTCACAAGCCCGCCCCCGGGCGACGCGAACCGCTCGTCGTAGCCGCCGAGCCGATCCCACGCGGTCCGGCCGAGCGCCAGGCAGTTGCTCTCGCCGATCGGCCCGAGCCATCCCGCCAGGCTCGACTGCGCCAGGCAGCCGATGCGGAACAGTTCGTAGCCGTCGCGTCGCCAGTCCACCGTCGCGAGCAGCCGGTCCTCGACGGCCTGGTCATAGCCCTCGGGCATCGATTCGTTCTGGACCGTCGGGCCGAGGTGCCAGGACAGCGTGGCGACGAGCGGGTCCCGATGG
>CAXNGP010000053.1:0-9581 GCA_964201845.1 Pirellulales bacterium | reverse complement strand
AACGGGTCGCGTATTTTTCCATTACCCGGGGGTGCTGATCGCGATCGCCTCCACGAAACCCTTCGTCTGGGATCGGCAGGCTCCCATCCGCATGCCGAACTCGTCCGGGGCGCTGCCCCCCGGAGACTCGGAGTTCCGCATCGACGGCCCCACGTTCGCCGCCACGATCGAGACGGCGCCGCTCCGTGAGTTTCCAGGCGCGACGCCGGAAGATCGCCTCGCGGCGTTCCGGACGGCGTGCGTGGAGAAAAGCTCGGTGGAGGTGCTCACAGACGGGTTGCTGAAGGGACGCTGCACGAACCGCCACGGCGTCGCGATCGAGCGGACGTTCGCCGGAGCGGCGACCGTCAACGGCGCTCCCGTGGACTTCGACCGCTGGCCCGTGGCCGCAAGTCGCTGGGTCAATCAGGCGACTCCTGACGCGCCGCTCGTCGTCACGGACGGAACGGTCGTGCGGACGTACGACTTCGGCGCGTGGTCGATCGCCGAGACAACGCGGTGACCGACCGCCCCGGCTGGTGCTCCTCGTGATCCGCCCCGCTTGGCCAACGCCTGCCGAAGTGCCGTTGACCGCGCTGTTCTCACGTCGCCAGGAGTACCCACCATCGGATGCGCCAGCCTGCCCAGATCGCCGGCGACGTATCGCCGCACCGACGCCAGGCAGCGATCGATGTTCTTGAGCTTCTGAACCACGACGTCATCGGCCACGGAGCTTTTCTGCGCAGGCCCGGGTGGCCGCCCGCTGGCGTCGAAGAGGGCCACGGGGTCGAGCGGCTCGTCACAGAGCACAGCCAGATCGACGTCGCTGCCGGCCCGGGCTTCGCCTCGGGCCCGACTGCCGTACAGCCACGCGCCCAGCAGCCGCTGCCGCGGAAACGTGGCGGCACGTTCGCCAACCAGGACGTCGGCGAGGCGTTCCGTGGCGATCGTGATGACAAAACAGACCCTTGGTCGCGAGGCCACGCTCGCCCACAGAGCGTGAGTTTCGGGTAGAGTATTCGTCCCCCAACGGCCCGGCCTTCGGGGCCCGGCCAGATGCCCAGGAGCCAGCGATGCGCACTCTCGCCACGATCCTCGTCCTCGCCCTTTCCCTCTTCACCCCGGAGTTCCTCATGGCCGCCGACGTCCCCCACCCAGCCCTGCCCGAGGGCGCCGGCCCGATCGACGCCGACGCCCCGAAGGAGTTCACCACCACCCCGTCGGGCCTCAAGTATCGCGTGCTGCGCAAGGGCGCCGGCGGCAAGCCGAAGGCGACCAACACCGTCGAGGTCAACTACCACGGCTGGCTCGACGGCGGGAAGGTGTTCGACAGCTCCTACCAGCGGGGCGAGTCGATCGAGTTTCCGCTCAACGGCGTGATTCCCGGCTGGACCGAGGGCATGCAGCTCGTCGGCGAGGAGGGCATGATCGAGCTCGAGATCCCGAGCAACCTGGGCTACGGCGCCCGCGGCGCCGGCGGCGTGATTCCCCCCAACGCCACGCTCCACTTCCTGGTCGAGCTGATCGACGTGAAGTAGGAACGAGCCGGTGGCGGTGAAAAAACTCAAGCCGACCGTAAAAATGCTCATGGACTGACCGGCTCCGGCGGGCGAGACTCAAGGCTCGGAGTCCGCGCACCAGGAGGTTTTCATGGGCAGCACGCCCCGCAAGGTCCGCACCGCCATCGTCGGCCTCGGCTTCGGCGCCGAGTTCATCCCGATCCACCAGCGGCATCCGCACGCCGAACTCGTCGCGATCTGCCAGCGGTCGCAGGCCAAGCTCGACCAGATCGGCAAGGCCCATGGCGTGGAGCGGCGGTATCAGGCCTACGCCGACGTCCTCAAAGACAAGGACATCGACGCCGTCCACATCAACTCGCCGATCCCCGACCACGCGGCGATGTCGATTCAGGCCCTCGAGGCGGGCAAGCACGTGATGTGCACCGTACCGATGGCCACGAGCGTGGAGGATTGCAAGCGGATCGTCGAGCTCTCGGCCAAGACGGGGCTCAAGTACATGATGGCCGAGACGGTCGTCTACGCGCGTGAGTTCCTGTTCATCAAGCAGCTGGCCGATGCGGGCGACCTGGGGAAGATCCAGTTCGTGCAGGCGAGCCACCAGCAGGACATGGACGGCTGGCCGAACTACTGGCCGGGCCTGCCGCCGATGCACTACGCCACCCACTGCGTGGGCCCGTGCCTGGCGCTCGAGCGGAAGGACGCCGAGGAGGTCAGCTGCTTCGGCTCAGGCCGGATCCGCGAGGAACTCGTCGGCAAGTACGGCTCGCCGTTCGCGATCGAGAGCGCCCACGTCAAGCTCCGGGAGAGCGACGTGGTGGCGCGGGTGATTCGCTCGCTCTTCGACACGGCCCGGCAGTACCGGGAGAGCTTCGACGTCTACGGCTCGAAGCAGAGCTTCGAGTGGCAGCTCTGCGAGGGGCAGGAGCCGGTGCTCCACACGGCGAAGAAGCCGGAGCCCGAAATCCCCGCGCACGTCACGGTGCCCGACTTCGCCCACCTCCTGCCGGAGCCGATCCGCTGCTTCACCACCGGCGGTGTCTACGATGCCGACGAGCATCAGCACCTCTCGTTCACGCAGGGGGGCGGCCACGGCGGCAGCCACCCGCACCTCGTGCACGAGTTCGTGACCGCGCTCGTCGAGGGCCGCGACCCGTATCCCAACGCCCGCCAGAGCGCCAACTGGACCTGCACGGGCCTCTTGGCCCACGAGTCGGCCCTGGCCGGCGGGGTGATCAAGAAGCTTCCCGAGTGGAGTTTTTCGTCCTGATGCGGAGGTTTGCGATGCGTTCGGTCATGCGCGGTCTGGTGTCGCTGGCGTGCGGTGCGGCCTGTGGGCTGGCCGTCGCGGCCGACGCGCCGATCAAGGTGCTGTTCCTCGGTGACAAGGGGCATCACGTGCCCGCCGAGCGGTTCGCCCAGCTCGAGCCCGTGCTCGCGCCCCGCGGCATCGAGCTCGTCTACACCGAGCGGCTCGAGGACCTCACGCCCGCAAACCTCGCGGCGTACGACGCCCTGGCCGTCTACGCCAACATCGGCTCGATGTCGGCGGCCCAGGAGGGGGCGGTGCTCGACTATGTGCGCGGGGGCAAGGGGCTCGTCCCGCTGCACTGCGCGAGCTTCTGCTTCGGCAACTCGCCGGCCTGGATCGATCTCGTGGGCGCGCAGTTCCAGAAGCACGGCACGGGCGAGTTCCGCACCGTCACCGTCGCCCCCGAGCACCCGGTGATGAAGGGCTTCGGCGGCTTCCAGAGCTGGGACGAGACCTACGTCCACACGAAGCACAACCCGCGCGGGCGGACGGTGCTCGAGGAGCGGGTCGAGGGCGACCACCGCGAGCCCTGGACCTGGGTGCGGCAGGAGGGCGCGGGCCGCGTCTTCTACACCGCCTGGGGCCACGACCACCGCACCTGGGGCCATCCGGGCTTCCACAACCTCGTGGAGCGGGGCATCCGCTTCGCCGCCGGCCGCGATCCGGCCGCCGCCGGCCCCTATGCCGACCGGCCCGCGATGATGCGGCACCCGGCGGGCCTCGAGCCCTTCGAGTATCAGCCGGCGAAGGTCGCCTTCTATTCGCCGCCCGGCCATGAGTCCGGCAAGCGGAACGAGCCGCTCTCGCAGATGCAGAAGCCGCTCGGCCCGGCCGAGTCGCTCAAGCACGCGCTCACGCCGGAGGGTTTTCGAGTCGATCTCTACACCTCCGAGCCGCTGCTCGAGGGCAAGCCGCTGGCGTTCGCGTTCGACGCCGACGGTGCGGTGTTCGTGGCCGAGAGCGTCGACTACCCCAACGATCTCGTCGAGCCGGGCGAGGGGGAGGGCCGTGACCGGATCGTGCGGCTCACCGACACCGACGGCGACGGCCGGGCCGACCGGCGGGACGTGTTCGCCGAGCCGCTCTCGGTCCCCACGAGCATGCTTCACCACGACGGCGGACTGATCGTGGCCCAGGCGCCGCACATGCTCTATCTCAAGGACACCGACGGCGACGGCCGGGCCGACGTCCGGAAGATCCTCTTCGCCGGCTGGGGCACGGGCGACACGCACGCGGGCCCGAGCAACCTCACCTGGGGCCTCGACGGCTGGGTCTACGGGATGGTCGGCTACTCGGGCTTCGGCGGCAAGGTGGGTGACGAGGAGCACCGGTTCGGCTCCGGCTTCTACCGGTTCCGGCCCGACGGCTCGAAGCTCGAGTTCCTGCGGAGCACCAACAACAACTCCTGGGGCTGCGCCTTCAGCGAGGAGGGGCTCGTGTTCGGCTCGACGGCCAACGGCAACCCCAGCGAGCACATGCCGCTGCCCAACCGCGTCTACGAGCGGGTCAGGGGCTGGAGCGCGACAACGCTCCGCGGCATCGCCGGCAGCCCGAAGATGGCGCTGGCCCCGCGGGCGGCGGGCGATGGCACCGTGGCGATCCGCCAGGTCGACCACCACGGCAACTTCACCGCGGCCGCCGGCCACCGGCTCTACACGGCGCGGGCCTATCCGCGCGAGTATTGGAACCGCACTGCGTTCGTCTGCGAGCCCACCGGCCACATCGTGGCCACGTTCGAGTTGTCGCCGAAGGGGGCCGGCTTCACCAGCCGCATGGGCTGGGACTTGCTCGCCAGCGACGACGAGTGGACGGCGCCGATCCAGGCGGAAGTCGGGCCCGACGGCCAGGTCTGGGTGATCGACTGGTACAACTTCATCGTCCAGCACAACCCCACACCGGCCGGCTTCGAGACCGGCCGTCGCGGCGCCTACGTCACGCCGCTCCGCGACAAGACCCACGGCCGCCTCTGGCGGGTGGTGCACGGCACGCCTGCGAAGCCGGCCCGCAAGCCGCTGGCGGAATGCTCGGCCGACGAACTGGTCGCGCTCCTCCGCGACGACAACCTGTTCTGGCGGGAGCGGGCCCAGCGGCGACTCGTCGAGCGGGGCACGGGCCGGACGGACGGCGGCCGCGACGTGGTGCCCGCGCTCCTCAAGCTGGTCGAGGATGCCGCCGTCGACGCGATCGGCTTGAATCCCGGGGCAATCCACGCGCTCTGGACGCTCGAGCAGCTGGGTTCCCTCGAGGGCTCCACGGCGGAGCCGCTGGCGCTCGCCCGTGTGCAGTCGGCGCTCGCGCATCCATCCGCCGGCGTGCGGATGAACGCCATCAAGGCCCTGCCCCGCGACGCGGGCACCCTCGCCAAGCTCTCCGGCTCGACCGTCGTGGTCGACCCGGCGCCGCTCGTGCGGCTGGCGGTGCTCGAGGCCCTCGGCGAATGGGCCGCCGCCCCCGAGGCGGCCGCGCTCGTCACGACGATGCTCGCCGACCCGCGGACGCTCGCCGATCCCGTGCTGGCCGACGCCGCCACGAGCGCCGCGGCCGTGCAGGCCGACGGGGTGCTGCCCGCGCTACTCTCGGCGGGCGACACCTCGGCCGCCGCGTTCCTGCCGCTCGTCGAGCGGGTGGCGGAGCACGTCGCCCGCGGGGCCGACGGCAAGGCGGTCGCGGCGGTGCTCACGCGGCTGCCGGCGGCCCCGACCGACCTCGCCACCGCGGCGATCACGGGCCTGGCGCGAGGCTGGCCCAAGGGCACGCCCGCCGACTTGGGCCCCGAGGCCGAGGCGGCGATCACGGCGCTGGCGGAAAAGCTGCCGGCGGCCGCGCAGGGCCAACTCGTCACGCTCGTGCAGCACACCGGCAGCCGGATCCTCGACGAGAAGATCGGGCGGATCGCCGCTACGCTCTTGACCGCCGTCGACAAGGCCGACGCCACCGACGCCGAGCGGGCGGCGGCGGCCGAGCGGTACATGACCCTGCAGCCCGCGAACCCGCAGGCCGTCGCGGAGCTCCTCACCCGGCTCGGCGGGCGGGCGAGCCCACAGCTGGCCGTCGGACTGATCGCCGCCCTGGGCACGTCGTCGGCCGCCGAGGCCCCGGCCGGCATCCTCGACCGCCTGCCCGGGCTCACGCCCCAGGTCCGTGACGCCGCCGTCCGCACGATCCTCGCCAACCGCGAGTGGGCCAAGATGCTCGTCGACCGGCTGGAGAAGGGCAGCGTGCGGCTCGGCGACATCCCGATCGCCGAACGCACCAAGCTCACCGACCATCCCGACCGGAAGGTCCGCGACCGCACCAAAAAGATCCTCGCGTCCGGCGGCGGGCTGCCCAGCCCCGACCGGCAGAAGGTGATCGACGAGCTCCTGCCGGTCGTGCAGGCCGGCGGCGACGCCGCCCGCGGCAAGGCCGTCTACAAGGAGCACTGCGGCAAGTGCCACATGCACTCCGGGGAAGGGGGCAAGGTGGGTCCCGAGCTCACCGGCATGTCCGTGCACCCCGCTCACGAGCTCCTGATCCACATCCTCGACCCCAATCGCTCCGTGGAGGGCAACTACCGGGCCTACACGGTCGTGACCGACGACGGCCGGGTGACGACCGGCCTGCTCGCCGCCGAGAGCAAGACGGCGATCGAGATCGTGGACGCCGAGGGGAAGCGGGTGGCCATCCAGCGGGAGGAGATCGACGAGTTCAACCCTTCGCCCAACTCGCTGATGCCGGTCGGCTTCGAGAAGCAGCTCAAGCCCGAGGCGTTCGCCGACCTGCTGGCCTTCCTGACCAAACGGGGCAAGTTCGTGCCGCTCGCGGTCGAGAAGGTGGCCACGGCCGTGAGCACGAAGGGCATGTTCTATGACCCCGACAACGGGGGCGAGCGGTTGGTGTTCTCCGACTGGGGCCCCAAGCAGTTCAAGGGCGTCCCCTTCTCCCTCGTCGATCCACAGGGCGAAGCCGTGCCAAACGTGGTGATGCTCAACGGCCCCACCGGCTACCTGCCGCCGAAGATGCCGAAGTCCGTGTCGCTCACCCTGGGTTCGCCCATCCGGGCCCTGCACCTGCTCGGCGGCATCGGCGGCTGGTCGTTCCCGGCGAGCGGGAAGGGTACGACCTCGATGATCGTCAGGCTCGTCTACGCCGATGGCACGACGGAGGATCATTCGCTCGTCAACGGCGTCCACATGGCCGACTACATCCGCCGGGTGGACGTGCCGGAGAGCGAGTTCGCCTTCGACTTGGACGGCCGGCAGGTCCGCTACCTCCGGATCCAGCCCAAGCGATCCGAGCCCGTCGCCACGGTCGAACTCGTGAAGGGCCCGGACGGCACGGCCCCGATCGTCGTCGCGATCACCGCCGAGATGCCGTGACGACACCCGTCGCCGGGCGTGACTCGCTCCGGGCGAACGGCCGCCGCTCGCTCACCCCGACCCCAGACTGCCGTCGACCCGGATGCCGCCCGTGGGCGGCAGGAGCAGCGTCGCCACGGCGGCATTCCCGGCCGCATCGGTGATCAGGCTGCCCACGGGCAGCGTGAGGCGGGCATTCACGACGATCCCGCGGGTCGGCGGCGTCCGGTCCCCCAACTGCACCACGTACTCGAAAACGAGTTCGTGCGTACCCGAGCCCGACACGTAGGTCGCCTGGCGGTTGCCCGCCGCCGCATTGATCGTCAATCCCAGTCGCGGGATGCCCGTCACGGTGACGGGTTCGGAAAACCGGACCGTGAACCGCAGCGTCGCGTTGGTGCCGTACATGGCCGCCGCCGGCACCAGCAGCCGACCCTGAGGCTGCGGCGGCCGCGTATCGACGACCAGTCCCGCGAAGGCGGCCTGCGGCAGGGCGAGCGGAAGCCGCCGGCCACTCGAGACCACTGCTGCCCCGGTCGGCAGCACGAGGCGGCCGGCAAGCGACACGGGGCCGTTGTCGCCCGCGGCCACCCGGTAGCGGAACGTGAGTTCGGTGGTGCCGCTGCCCGCGACGTACGTGGCCAGTCGCGTGACTCCGCCCACCCGGATCGGCACCTGCGGCAGGAGCCTGACGGTGGCCACAGTCGAGGTGACGAGCGTCACCTCGACGAACTGCCCCGCCCGCCGCAGTCCTGCCGCCGGCGGCACCAGCGACTCGACCATGAACGGCTCGGCGGGCTGATCGCTCACGCCGATGTTGAGCGCCTGCTCGACGCCGAGACCGCCGGCGTCGGTCGAACGGACGCGAATCTGGTAGGCGAATCTCCGCTCGAAGTTGAGCGGGCCCACGGTCTGAAGCTGGTCGCCGACGATCGTGAAGACGGCATTGTCGGCGGAGCCGGGGCCTGCGACGAGCGAATAGGTGAACGTGTCGCCCGCGTCCGGATCGATCGTGGAGAACGTGCCGACGACCGATCCGGCCGGCATGTTCTCGGGAATGACCCGGCCGGAGACGTCCAGGCTGACCGGCGCGTCGTTGACGCGGGTGACCGCGACGCTCACCGTGTCGGTGGCGGCGGAGACGGAATCCGCCTGCGGCACCAAACGATAGACCCGCACGTGGCCGGCAAGCAAACCGCTGCCGTCGTTCCCGGGTGCCCCAACGGCGACGCTGCTGCCGTCGGCAGACAGCGCGAGGGTGACGCCGGCGTAGTCTCCCCCGGCCTCACCGTCGAGGTCGGCCCCGAGTCGCGACCAGCCCGTGCCACTCCAGCGGTAGACACGCACGTGGCCGGAGCCCGAGCCGTTGCCATCGTTATACGGGGCGCCGATCGCGACCGTGGTGCCGTCGGCGGAGAGCGAGACGGCGTAGCTGAAGTCATCGGCCGCCTCACCGTCGATGTCGTCGCCCAGTTGTTCCCAGACGTCATTGGCCCAGCGGTAGATCCGCACCTGCCCGGAGTTCGGGCCGTTGCCGCCGTTGTACGGCGCGCCGATCGCGACCGTGTGGCCGTCGGCGGAGAGCGAGACCGACGAACCCGACCAGTCGTACGCGGCCTCGCCGTCGAGATCGGCCCCGAGTTGCGACCAGCCCAGGCCACTCCAGCGGTAGACCCGCACGTGGCCGGCAGCCATGCCGTTGTTGTACGGCGCTCCGATCGCGACCGTGGTGCCATCGGCAGAGAGTGAGATGGACGAACCGGACTGGTCGTACTCGCCCTCGCCGTCGATGTCGGCCCCGAGTCGCGCCCAGTCCGTGCCCGTCCAGCGGTAGACCCGCACGTGGCCCGATTCGTCGCCATTCCCGTCGTTGAGCCGAGATCCGATCGCGACGGTGGTGGCGTCGGCGGAAAGCGAGACCGAATATCCCGATTCGTCGGACGCGGCCTCACCGTCGATGTCCGCACCCAACTGCTCCCAGGCGGTGCCGTCCCAGCCGTAGATCCGCGTCTGGCCCGAGTTTTCCCCGTTGCCGTCGTTGAGGACCGCCCCGATCGCGACGGTGGTGCCGGCGGCGGAGAGCGAGACGGACGAGCCCGACCAGTCGTAAGCCGCCTCGCCGTTGATGTCCGTCCCCAGTTGGGCCCACGTCGTGCCGCTCCAGCGATACACCCAGACGTGACCGGAGATCAGGCCCCCCGCATCGACGTTATTCCGCGCTCCGATCGCGACGGTGCTGCCGTCGGCGGAGAGCGAGACGGAAATGCCCGACCAGTCGCCCGCCGCCTCGCCGTCGATGTCGAGGCCGATCTGCTGGAGGATGCTCGTGCGGTCCCAGGCCTTGAACGAGATCACGTCGGCGAGCGTGCCGCTCGAGTTGGCCGCCGGCTCAAAATACAGCCGCGTGGTGGCGTCGGCCGCCAGATACCGCGGCGC
>CAXNGP010000052.1:0-9608 GCA_964201845.1 Pirellulales bacterium | reverse complement strand
CTGGAGATGAGCGGATGCAGGTCGATCGCCAGCCCCTCGTCGCAGGTCGCCTGCTTCGGCTGCCAGCCGGGCCAGGCATTGGGCGTCTGGGCGTAGTCCTCGACGTAGGTCTGCTGCCGCCCTCCCTTGAGCGACGCCGGCAGGCCGTTGGCGGCGAGCACCGGCCCGGTCGGCAGTTCCGCGACGTCGCTGCGACCCCGCAGGTTGGCCAGCACCGCCGCCGCCGTCTCGCGGGGCACGATCCAGGCCTGCACGCCCGGCGTCGCCGTGGGGATGGGCTGGAGCGCCGGCCGGGCCTTGGCCCGCCAGGCGGGGCCATCGACGCCGAACACCCGCACGGTGAAGCGGTGCGGCGCGCCGGCCTCGGCCACGAACCGGTCGACGATCCCCGCCACCTGGGCCTGCATCTCGGGGGTGTGGTAGCAGGAGAGCTTGCCGTCGGCGGCCGAGAGCGACGCGGGGATCTCGCCATGCCACGCGGGATAGCCCGTCTCCTGGAGGATCCACTCGAGGACGTGCCGCTCGCTCCCCTCGCCGGCCACCTTCACGAAGGCCGAGAGGTCGTAGGTCTTCCAGGTCTGCCCGGCGTCGGTGGGCAGCTGGGCCGCCGCGCGGCCCGGGCCGAGCAGGCAGGCCGCCGCCAGCAAACCGAGCACCAGGTGCTGCCGCGACCGCTCCATGGTCGGTGGCCCTCCGGGCGGGAGCCGGACGGATCAGGAATCGAGCCGGGCGAGCACCAGGCTCGCGTTGTGGCCCCCGAAGCCGAAACTGTTGCTCATCGCCACGTCCACCTTCGCCTCACGGGCGACGTTGGGCGTGTAGTCGAGGTCGCAGGCCGGGTCGGGCATGTGGTAGTTGATCGTGGGCGTGATCACGCCGCGGGCGATCGTGAGCGAGCAGACCACCGCCTCGATCCCGCCACTGGCGCCGAGCGTGTGGCCGAGTTGGCTCTTGGTGCTGGAGACGGCCAGCCGCTTCGCCTGCGGCCCGAAGACCCGCTTGATCGCGGCCGTCTCGGCCTTGTCGCCCAGGGGCGTGCTCGTGCCGTGGGCATTGATGTAGTGCACGGCGTCCACCCCGAGGCCCGCGTCAGCCAGGGCCGCCGCCATCGCCTGGCCGGCGCCGCGGCCCTCTTCGTCGGGCTGGGTGATGTGGCCGGCGTCACCGCTGGCGCCGTAGCCCTTGAGTTCGGCGTAGATCCGCGCCCCGCGGCGGCGGGCATGCTCCAACTCCTCGATCACGATCACGCCGGCCCCCTCGGCCAGCACGAACCCGTCGCGGTCGGCGTCGAAGGGGCGGCTGGCGGCCTGCGGCGCATCGGAGCGAAACGAGAGCGCCCGCATGTTCTGGAAGCCGGCCAGGCCGATCGGCGTGAGGGCCGCCTCGCTGCCGCCGGTCACCATCACGTCGGCATCGCCGTATTGGATCGCCCGCAGGGCCGAGCCGATCGAGTTGGCCGCGCTGGCGCACGCCGTGGCGACCGCGAAGTTGGGCCCCTTGATCCCGTACTGGCTCGAGACGTGGCCGCTGGCCGAGTTGACCATCAGCTTCGGAATCGTGAACGGGGAGACCTTGTCGATGCCCTTGTGGAGCAGCCGCTCCTCCTGGACCTCGAACTCCCACAGCCCGCCGATGCCCGATCCGATCACCACGCCGCAGCGGAAGGGATCCTCCCGGGAGAAGTCGATCCCGGAGTCGGTCACGGCGTCTTTGGCCGAGGCGAGCGCGAACTGCGTGAACCGGTCGAGCCGCTTGAGCTCCTTGGGAGGCGCGATGTCCTCCGCTTCGCCGTTCCAGTGCACCTGGCCGCCGAACTGGACCCGGTACCCTTCGACGCCGAACAGGTCGATCGGGCCGACGCCGCTCTCACCGCGGACGACCCGGTCCCAGAAGGTCTCGATGGCCCGTCCGAGCGACGTGACCACACCGAGGCCCGTCACCACCACCCGTCGCTTCATCGCGTCTCCCGCCGTTCAACCGGCGGCAGACCCGGAGGCCTGCTGCTTCTCGATGAACTCGATCGCCTGGCCGACGGTCTGGATCTTCTCGGCCGCGTCGTCGGGGATGTTGATCTCGAACTCTTCCTCGAGTTCCATCACCAGTTCGACGGTATCGAGCGAGTCGGCGCCGAGGTCGTTGATGAACGACGTCTCCCGGGTGATCTGCTCCTTGTTGCCCCCGAGTTGCGACGCCACGATTTCGATCACGCGCTCTTGAACTGATGCCACCTTGCGAATCCTCCACGGGCTCGGAGCCGATCATGCCACGGGGCCAGGCAGCCTCCAGACTGCGCCGCTTGCCCGTGTTCACTTCGAAGATATACCTGTTCGGCCCCGAACGTGTCCAGACCGTGAAAATCGGCCTGAACCGGGCTCATCACAAGGGCACACGAGCCGGGATTTGCGCATCGTCAAACGCTGGCCGGGGCTGCCCGTGGCCCGTCGTCCGGACGTTCGCTGCGGCCCTCCTGGCCTCCGCTCACTCCATGCTGGCGTCGCTTCGGCATCCTGCCTGCGCTCGCCATCAAGGCCGGCTCCGGACCACGGGCAGACCCGGCCCCCACGCGGCAGGGTGTGCGTGCATGGAACCCCGCGGCCTACCCGATCAGCCCGCCGTCGACGACCAGCGTCTGGGCGGTGATGTAGCCCGCCGAGGGCGAGGCGAGGAAGAGGACGGCGTCGGCGATCTCGGTCGCCTCGCCGAGCCGCTTGGCCGGCACCCGCTTCTTCACCTCATCGAGCAGCACGTCGCCCAGAGCCGCGGTCATGTCGCTGGCGATGAAGCCCGGGGCGACGGCGTTGACCGTGATCTTCCGGCCGGCGAGTTCCTTGGCGACGGTCTTGGTGAGCCCCACGAGGCCGGCCTTGGAGGCCGAGTAGTTGGCCTGGCCCGGATTCCCGATCAGGCCCGAGACGCTCGCCACGTTCACGATCCGGCCATACCGCTGCTGCATCATCGGCCGGCTGGCAGCCCGCATGAACAGGAACGGGCCGCGGAGGTTGGTCGTGAGCACCGTGTCCCATTCCTCGTCGCTCATCCGCGGCAGCAGCGTGTCGCGGGTCACGCCGGCATTGTTGACGAGGATGTCGAGCCGGCCGAGCTTTTCGACCACCGCGTCGACCACCTGCTGGATGGCTTCGGCCTTCATCACGTCGCACGGGAACGCTTCAGCCTTGCCGCCGGCCGCCACGATCGCACCGGCCACCTCCGCGAGTTTGTCGGCCGAGCGGGCCACGAGCGCCACGGTCGCGCCGCTGGCCGCCAGGGCCTCGGCGATCGCCCGACCCAGCCCCTGCGAGGCTCCGGTCACGAGGGCCACCTGCCCCGCGAGATCGACCTTGATGCGGCCCTCCGGCTGCGTCTTCTTCTTCGCGTCGCCCGCTTCCGCCATCAGAACACCTCCAGGTCGAGTGCCACTCGGGCCGCCGTCAGTCGAACACGCCGCTCGTGGCGATGGACCGGTTGATCCGCTTCATCAGGCCGCGGAGCACGCGGCCGGGGCCGATTTCCCATACCGAGCCGATGCCCGTGGAGAGGATGTATGCCACGGAGTCGTGCCACTCGACAACTCCGACCACCTGCCGCGCCAACAGGCCGCGGATCTCGGCCGCATCCGTATGGGGACGGGCATCGACGTTGCTGACGACCGGAATCCGGGGCGGGTGAAACTCCGCCTGGGCGAGTGCCTTGGTGAGCCGCTCGACGGCCGGCTGCATCAGCGGCGTGTGGAACGCGCCGGCCACCTCGAGCCGGACGCACTTCATCGCCCCGGCGGCGGCCGCGGCCTCCTCGAGCCGCCCGCACGCCGCGCGGTCGCCCGAGACGACGATGTTGCCGGGGCAGAGCACGTTGGCGATCTGGAGGATGCCGCCGCTCCGGCAGGCGTCGCAGAGGGCCGCGACGGCGTCGCGTTCCATCCCGAGCACGGCCACCATCCCGCTCGGCGCCGCCTCGGCGCAGTCCTGCATCGCCCGGCCCCGTTCGGCGACCACGCGGACCGCGTCTTCGAACCCGAGTGCCCCGGCGAACACCAGCGCCGTGTACTCGCCGAGCGACAGCCCGGCGGTCATGGTCGCGGCGTCGAGCGGCACCGGGTCTCGGGCCCGCTGGACCTCCAAGGCCGCGAGGCTCGTGACCAGGATGGCCGGCTGGCTGACGGCGGTGGTGTTGAGCCGCTCGGCCGGGCCGGTTCGGCACAGCTCGAGCAGGTCGTATCCGAGAATCTCGGACCCACGGGCGAAGAGCCGGGCGGCGGCGGGATGCTCGGCGACCCAGTCGCCCGCCATGCCCACGACCTGGGCGCCCTGGCCGGGAAACAAGACAGCGGTGGCCGGAGAACCTGCCGGGGAATCGCCCAAGGGGCTACTCCTCGGTCTTGACCACGGGCCGGCCCATGTAATGGCCGCAGGTCTCGCAGACCCGGTGCGTCGGCACGGCCTTCCCGCAGGTGGGGCAGAACGTCAGCTGCCGGGGCGTGAGGAAATCGTGGGCCCGGCGGGAGCGGGTCTTTTGGTTCGACTGACGTCGCTTGGGAACGGCCATGGGGCACCTCAGGGAAGGCCGTAGCGTAGCGTCGAACGGGATCGCGGGCAAATGGGGGCCTGAAACGCCGCGGCGTTGGCTGGGTTGCCCGCACGGTAGCCGGGCGTCTTGCGTGCAGGCTCGGGGTTGCCGGTCCCTGTCGCCCGGACGTTCGCTGCGGGCATCCTGCCCTCCGCTCACTCGATGCCGCCCTCGCTTCGCCATCCTGGCTGCGCTCGGCCAGCAACGCCGGCTCCAGGGAACCGGCAACCCCTCGCAATCCAACGGGTGCGGTAGGAACTGTGGCTGCCGCAGTCCGCCCGCGATTCGTCTGAACGCCCGCCGCGCGCCACCTCGATACAAGCCCCCCGGCGCGAGCCGGGGGGATGACGCAAACCATCCCGTTCGGCCTTTGCCCGCCTTGGCTCTCGTGGAGTGGCGGGCGGCATCCCCCTTGCTCGCGCAAGGGGGCTTCTATGCGAGGGATCGCGAACGGTGATTCATCTGAGGGGACGCCACACGCCCCGGCGAACCACCCCGGTGGTTATGGCCTAAAACAATCTGCCGCGGGTGGCCGGCGTGCCGCCGAGGTGCTCGTCGCCCTTGGGTGTGAGCTTGCGGCCGCGTGGGGTGCGGATCACCAGTTCGCACCGCAGCAGGAAGGGCTCGACGTCATCTTCGAGCGTGTCCGGCGCTGAACTCATCGTGTGGGCGATCGCCTCGATTCCCACCGGCCCGCCGGCGAAGACCCGCTGGATGGTCTCCAGATACCGGCGGTCGAACCCGTCGAGGCCCAACTCGTCGATGCCCTGCATCGCCAGCGCGACGCGGGCGATCTCGACGTCGAGCCGGCTCTCGGCGCGGCTCGTGGAATAGTCGCGAATCCACCGCAGGCGGTTGTTGGCCAGCCGGGGCGTGCCGCGGCTGCGGCGGGCGATCTCCCAGGCCGTCTCGTCGTCCATCGGCATCTGGAGCTTGCCGGCCGAGCGGTGGACGATCTCGGCGAGCTCCTCGGGGGAGTAGTAGTCGAGATGCTCGCGGATCACGAACCGGTCGCGGAGGGGCGCCGAGAGCAGACCCGAGCGGGTGGTCGCCCCCACCAGCGTGAACGGCTTGAGCGGCATGTTGATCGTCCGGGCCGCCACGCCGTCGCCGAGCGTGATGTCGATCCGGAAATCCTCCATGGCCGGGTAGAGAAACTCCTCCACCGCGATCGGCAGCCGGTGGATCTCGTCGATGAACAAGACCGACCCTTCGGCGAGATTCGTGAGGTAGGGCAGCAGATCCTTGGGGGCCGCCAGCGCCGCCCCGCTGGCGATCTGGAGGCTCACGCCCAGCTCGTTCGGGATGCAGGTGGCGAAGGTCGTCTTGCCGAGCCCGGGGGGGCCGTCGAGCAGGATGTGCCCGAGGGTCTCGCCCCGCTTTCGCGAGGCGTCGATCGCGATCTCGAGCCGCTCGTAGACGGCCCGCTGGCCGATCATCTCGGCCATCCGCTGGGGCCGCAGGGCGCGGTCCTCGGGCAGCGGCTCGGCAGGCCCTTGGATCGACGGCTCGCGGAAGGATTCCATAGGACGATCGCTCCGTGTTTTGATTGACTTCGGAAGTCTAACGGTTCGCACCGCCCGGGACGGCAGCTGTCTCGTCGCAGTGGGAATCGCGGCGACCCGCCACGGGGTGGCTCGGCCAAGGTGGCGGCGCTCGGAAATCCTGCGATGCGATTCCCAACAGTTCCTCGAGCAGCCGCCGATCCCGGGCTCATCCGGTCTTCGGCTGGGGTCCGTGGGGCCGCCGGGGGTGGAAGCCGGAGGAGCCCTGAAGATTTCGCAGTGTTGACGCGGCAGCGTTGGGCAGGATGGAAGCGAAATATTCCAGTCGACGGAGTCTTTCACCCCCGGCGGCCGATGAGCGATCGAGTCACCGCGGCTTGTGCATCTGCCGGTAGATGGCCTCGAGGGCTTCCTGCACGTCCTTCGGCTTCTTCTTCTCGCCCCGCAGGGTGTCGACGAGGCGGCGGGCCTCGGTGTCGGAGTGGCCGAGCGATCGCAACACCTCGAAGGTCTCGGAGAGCACGTCGGCCGCGCTTCCCGCCTCGCCGGGTGCCTCGCGGGCCACGAGCAGGGCAAACTTCGGCATCCGCCGGCGGAGCTTGGCGATCATCCGCTCGGCCGTGGCCGCGCCGATCCCCGGCAGGCCGGCCAGGCTCTTGGCGTCCTGCTCCTCGATCGCGGCGGCGATTTCGCCCACCGGCCGGACGATCGCCCGCAGCGCCTTGCGGACACCCACGCCGTCGACCTCGCAAATCAGCTCGAAGAACTCCCGTTCGACCTCCGACAGAAATCCCACCAGCCGGGGCACGAGGTTGCCCCGGGTCGGGTTGCCCTCGAGGTATTCGAGCGTGTGCAGCACGACCGGCTGGCCGATCTTTCCCTGGAGGCTGCGGCGGACGAGCTCCGTGACGAGCACCTCGTGCACCATCGGCCCCAAGGCCACCTCGACCGCCGTCGGCTCCACCCGTTCGAGCGTGCCCGAAACCCGCGTGATCATGCCCGGCTGCTCCTGATTCGCACCGTGCCCGTGCCGAAGAACAAGGGCCGCAGCCGAAGGTGCCAGTCGGCGAGCGCCACGGCCAACGCATCGGCGGCGTCGGCCGGCTCGGGCTTGGTGGCGAGGGCGAGCTCCCGCTGCACGGCCGCCTGGATCTGCTCCTTGCCGGCGTGGCCGCTGCCCGTCAGGGCGCTCTTCACGCGGTTCGGCAGGTAGTGGTGCACGGCCAGCCCGGCCTGCGCCCCGGCCAGGCAGATCACGCCCCGCGCATGGCCCAGGAGGATCGCGGCCTTGGGAAACCTCGCATGGGCGAACACCTGCTCGATCGCCATCGCCGAGGGCGTGAACGCCTCCAGCACCTCGCGGACGCCGGCATGGATGGTGGCCAGCCGAGTTTCGATCGTCTCGCCCCGCGACCGCACGGTGCCGGCCTCGACGAGTTTCACGCTCGCGCCGTGGCACTCCACGATCCCGTAGCCCGTGGTGTTGAGGCCGGGGTCGAAGCCGACGACGCGGTGGATGGTGGACGCCCGTTCCATGCGGGGAGCGTAGCGGGCGGGCTCCCAAACCCCCAAGACCAGTCGGATTCGCGGATCACGCTCCCTGGTGCCGCGGCTCGGGGTTGCCGGTCCCTGTCGCCCGGACGCTCCAAGGTGACGCAAGCTCGGGGTTGCCCATGCCCTCGAGCGAGACGTTCACTCCGGCCCTCCAGGCCTCCGTTCACGGCGTGTCCGCTCGCTTCGGCATCCTGCCTGCGCTCGCTTCCACAGCTCGCTCGAAGGCACGGGCAACCCCGAGCAGTCAAACGTTTGGCTGGGGCAAACGAAGGCAGACGCCGAGCCGGCTCGATTCGTCTGAGCGCACGTCGGGCGCCAGAACACGCACGAGCACGGCCGCCCGGAGGTGCGGCCGGCGGCCGGGGCCGAAGGCCCGCGGGCCGCCAAGGCTTCGCGGGCCATGGAAGGCCGCGAAGCCTTGAAGCCAGCCGCACTACACCCCGCAGGGCTCGAACCTGCAACCTTCGGTTCCGTAGACCGATGCTCTATCCAATTGAGCTAGGGGTGCGTGACTCGAAGAATACCGCGCCCGCGGCCCGCCACCAAGATTGGACGCGAAAGACCGGTGATTCAGTCGCCGGCCATGCCTGAGATCGGCGCCGCGCCGGGGACGAGAAAGCCTTCCTTGTCGACCGTGAGGGCATCGGCCAGGAGGGCGGCGCCGCAGTCCGGGCTCGCGGACCGAGGCAGCATCGCCGAGATCACGAGCGTCGCGTCGGCGGCGTCGGGGACGCCAGCGGCGGCGAGCGACGGCAGGCCCAGGGGCGGTCGCAACGACGCCCGGGGCCAGACCACGCCGCCGTTCAGGACGCGGCCCAGCGTGTCGGGCTTGTGGGTGATCTCGAAGTCGCCGGCCGCGCGGGCCGGCGGCGTGTTCATCGCCACGAGGCAGCCCGCCTCGCGCGGGCCGTAGGCGACGACGGGCTCGATGCCGTGCGTCGCCTGGAACCGTTCGGCGGCGTGTCGCGCCCAGGGCAGGTCGGCCGCCGTGCTGACCGGCATCACGATGGCGGCGAGGTTCAGGCCGGCGGCTGGTTCCGCCGCCAGCGCCTCGACCTGTGCGATGCGGGCCAGCCAGATCGTGGCCCGCGTCGCGGCGAGCGCGCGGGCGAGTTCGGCTCCGGGGCTGGCGGGATCGAGCGGCGTGGTGGCGATGCCCAGGAGCCTCGTGCCATGCGCGCCGAGCGTGGCCTCGAGCGGGTCGCCGGGGGCGAGCGAGACGACGTGTCGATCCTCGCGGCGGAGCAGGCAGGCGCCGTCGAAGGCCTCGGCCTCGGCGCAGGCCGCGGCCCAGTCGCCGGCGAAGCCCGGCGGCGGTCGGCTCGTGGCCATCCGGCGACGCACCACGGTGGCCGTGAGCTCCTGGAGCGCGAGGCGGGCCAGGTCGGTCGAGGTGCCGGCCGGCAGCGGCTTGCCGAAGGTGAGCGTCACGGTGCGGCGGAAGCCCCGGGGCCGCTTCGTGAAGTAGCGGCCCTCCGAATACGACAGCAGGCTGCCCCACATGCCGTCGATCGAGGCCGGGAGGATCGGCGACTCGACCCGTTCGAGCACCCATTCCAGCCCCCGCTTGAAGCCCATGATCTGGCCCGTGCGCGAGATGCCCCCCTCGCAGAAGATCCCCACGCAGTCTCCGGCGGCGAGGCCTCCCTGGATCGACTTGAGCGCCCGCCCCATCGACTTGGGCTTCGGGTCGAAGAGGATGAACCGCCACTGGTCGGCCAGCATGTTGAGGAACTTGCCGCGGATGTTGGGCCCGTAGACCACCATCCGCACCGGCCGGGGGGCGGACAGCGGCAGCAGGAAGCCGTCGAGCCAGGAGAGGTGGTTGGCGACCATGACGAGCGGCCCGGCGGTCGGCACGTTCTCCTCCTGGCGGACGCGGAACCGCCAGACCGTGCCCACGATGCCGCCGACGACGAACCGCAGCGTGGCCCGCGGCGCAGCCCAGACCGCGACGGCCAGGGGGGCGATCGACATCAGGCAGAA
>CAXNGP010000051.1:0-9718 GCA_964201845.1 Pirellulales bacterium | reverse complement strand
GGATCGGCTCGAGATGCCAGTCTTCGCTGGGGCCGGCGACGGCCAGCGAGAGCGCCAAATCGACATCGGCCAGTTCGTCGGCCGGCACGGGCGCCGCTCCAGCCACGGCCGGGGGCGTTGGTGGTGGCGACAGGTCGAACATGTTCGTGCCCCGGGGGAGCCAGCCCGAGAGCAGCCGCGCCATGCCCTGCGGCTCGGCCAATCCTGCCGGCGGACCGCCGGCCACAGCGACGGCTCCTTCGTCGACCTCGGCGACGGCCTGGTTCACGGCGGCTCCGGCGTCGCGAATGGCGGCCAGCGCCTCGCCGGCCGCGGCCAGGCCTGCGGCCGCCGGCTCCGGCTCGGGCTCGGGCTCGACGACGGGGGCCAGACCGGCTGGCAGCGCCAGATCGGCGGCCCACGCCCAACGAAACTCGCCGGCCGGCGGCGCGACCCTGAGCCACTCGCCGGCATGCCGACCCGCGGCCACCGACACGCGTTCGAGCACCCGGACCCGCTCGCCCGCCTCCAGCGCCACCTGCGAGACGTGCCGCAGGTCGTTCAGTTGCGAGCCGACCCGGGCAACGGCGCCGTTGGTCACGATCACTCCGGTGAAGCCGCCGGCCGGCGGTCGGCCTCCATCCTCCGGCGCCACGTCGGCTGCACGCAGCCAACTGAAACTGCCCTCGATTGGCCGCACCGCGCAGTATCCGGAGTCGTCGATAGCCCACACCTGGACCTTGACGGCGCGGGAGATCCGGTCGGTCGGGTAAAAGTCGTCGCCCGGCCCACTCCGCAGCAGCGCCTGCGGAGCGTTGACGGAGACGGTCACGGGCAGTGCGTCGGCGAGCACCGACGGCAGGCTGGCCGCGGCCATGCCCGCCGCAACCACGGCGCGGAACGTAGCCGAGTGGCGGGCCGCGGCGGGATGTCTCGTCGCCGACGTCATGGCTCGACCGGGAGCGTCCGAAGCAACGTCCGGCCCGCGAAGCGCCGGCCGGTGGACCGGGACAAATACAGGGCCGCCGCCCGCGGAACAAGGCTGGAAGCCGAGCCGGCGCGCAAAAAAAGCGCGTAGACGAGGCTTGGGCTACCTCGTCTACGCGCTGGTGACCGAACCGCTTTGGGCGGCCCGACCCAAGTCCTTGTAGACCAGGCCGCGGGTCGGCTCAAGCCGCGATTTTCACCCCGCGCCGACGCCGCGAAACAGGCCGCCCCAGCCCCCGCCAAGCCCCCTCTTTCGAGCGATTTTGCCTCGGGCGGGGCGGGCGGGGGAATCTGCGCCGGCGCCCCCCTCCCGCGTCGAGCGGTGACAGCGTCCGGTTGCCAGCACGCCGTCGACCGCCCTCACCACCGCTGGGTCGGCCGCTCGAGCACTTCCCGCATCAGGATCAGTTGCCGCAAGCCGCCGGGGGCTCGCAGCGCCGCCAGCAGTTCACTCGCGGGCGACGGCGTCGCCGCCCGGTCTGTCGTCATGATCGTTCGGTCGGGCGACTCATGGGCGAGGTCGTGCGCGAACGCCGTGGCGACGTGGCCCGCCACATCGCCGCGGCCGACCGGCAATCCGGCCCCGCGGCCGCTCGCCGGCACGGCCGGAGGCTCTGCCGCACGGCGGGCACGCTGCCGCGGACGCGGCGGCTTGACGGGTGTCGGTGCCGGCTGCGGCCCCGCCGCCCGCTCGAGCGAGCGCCGCAGGAATTCCTCGATCTCGTCGTCGAGCGCGGGGCCGCGGCCTTCTCCCGCTCCACCGCCCGGCGCGGGCTGGGGCGGCCGCCGCGGCGGAGCCACCGGGCCGCCGGCCGGCTTGTTGGCGCCGCGAAACAGGTTCATCACCTGGGAGACGATCCAGATCACGAGAAACAGGACCGGCAGCAGCCCCTCGAGCCAATCGAGGCCTGCGGCCACGAGCAACCATCCGGCTGGCATCATTTCCCCGCTCCCGTTGGCTGGTCCGCCCTGCGCGAGGGCTCTCGTCAGGATCCGGTGGCGGAAGGCGTCGCCGCCGGGCTGGACAACGCCCGCCGCATCTCAGTGTCGGCCTGCAGGTTCCGCAGTTTGTAATAGTCGAAGATCCCCAACTGACCGCCCGCCAGCGACTCGGCCACGGCTCGCGGCACCTCCGCCTCGGCATCGACCAGGTTGGCGCGGCTCTCCTCGATCGCGGCCATCATCTCCTGCTCGCGGGCCACGGCCATCGCCCGCCGCCCTTCGGCGTTCGCGCGGGCCACGCGGGTGTCGGCCTCGGCCTGGTCGGCCTGCAGCCGGGCCCCGATGTTGGCACCCACGTCGATGTCGGCGATGTCGATCGACACGATCTCGAACGCCGTGTTGGAGTCGAGCCGGCGGGCGAGCACCGTCTTGGAGATCACGTCGGGGTTCTCGAGCACGTCGGAGTGCCGCTCGGCCGAGCCGATCGCCGACACGATGCCCTCGCCCACGCGGGCGATGATCGTCTCCTCGGTGGCGCCGCCGATCAACTGGTAGAGGTTCGTGCGAACCGTGACGCGGGCCTTGACCTTCAGTTGGATGCCGTTCTTGGCGACGGCGTCGAGCGACTCGCGGCCGCTGTTCTTGCCCGGGCAGTCGATCACCTTCGGATAAACCGAGGTCTGGACCGCCTCGCGGACGTTCCGGCCGGCCAGGTCGATGGCGGCGGCCCGCTTGAAGTCGAGTTCGGTGATCTTGGCCTTGTTGGCGGCGATCAGCGCCTGAACTACCAGCGGCACGCGACCGCCGGCGAGGTAGTGGGCCTCGAGGGCCTGCCCGGTCACGCCGCTGGAGTCGCCCAAGCCGGCCTGCACGGCCATGATCTTGCTGCGGACGATCACGGCCGGGTTCACCTTCTTGAAGCTCATCGCGACCATGTCGAACAGGCCGATCCCGGCGCTTGACGCATACGACTGCACCCAGAGCCGCAGGTAGCGGGCCACCAGGGCGAACACCACGAGCACGAGGATCAGGGCCAGCCCGAGCAGGATCAGCGGCAGGGCGTTCATGGTCCGGGGGTCTCTTGGGAAGGAGGTCGTGGGGGCGGCGGGAACGAAGCCTCCCGCCAGGCCTCAAGACTGGTTCGTCGGGGGCGGCGGGTCAAGCAACTCCGCCGACCCGGTGTTTCGCCGCAGGTCCTCGAAGTCGAAATCCTCGAGAACGCTCGATAGCGGCGGCGACTCCGCCGCGGGGGCGGCGGCCCGCTCGGCGGGGCGGGCCGTGGCGGTCGGGCGCGACACGACCGGTGCCACCCGCACGACCAGCGCCCGTCCCTGCACTCCCGTCACCTCGACCGCCTCACCGGCGTCGATCGGCCCCCCCTCGCTCACGCCCTCGAGCGGCTCGCCATCGATCTCGACGCTGCCCCAGGGAACCAGTTCGCTGGTGGCCCGCCCCCGGCGGCCGACGAAGCCCCGGAGCCGATGCCGCAGCGCGATGTCGGGCAGCACCTCGTCGGCCGAGGGCGGCGGCGGGAGCACGCGGCGACCCAGCGGCGTCGCCGGGAACCAGCGGAACGCGAGCATGAGCACCACCGGCACCGCCCCGAGCGTGCCGGCGAGCACGCCCATCCCGATCATGGCACCCTGCTCGACGAAGGCGGTCACGACACCCGCCCCGAGGGCGAGCACCGCCAGCAGGCCGAGCACGCCGCCGGATGGCACGAACACCTCGAGCAGCACCAGGGTCAGCCCCAGGGCCACCAGCATCAGGATCCAGACGAGCGGACTCATGCGTCTCCGATCGGACGGACGACGAGCCGGCCACCGCGGACGGCCACCACCTCCACGGCGCTGCCGGGCTCCACGAGCGTGCCGTCGCTGGTGACGTCCCGCACCTCGCCGCCGATCCGGGCCTTGCCCGCCGGAGCCAGCCGCGAGGTGGTCGTGCCCTCAACGCCGACCAGATCCGCGAGCGACTCGGCGTCGTCGAAGGCCGGCTCGGCCGGCGGCTGGAGCAGGACGCTCCGCAGCCCTGGCGTCGCCGGTAACCAACGCTGGATCAGGATCGCCAGCAGGCCGACGCCGGCCGTGGCCCCCAACAGGCCCACCAGCGACCACTGCATCTGCCGCATCTGGTAGTCGTTCATCGGCACTACGAACGACTGGCTGGCGAGCACGAGCGACGCGATCACGAGCAGCCCGCCGCCGAGACCGAGCACGCCGAACCCCGGCAGCACGAAGATCTCGGCCAAGACGCAGATGATGCCGGCCAGGAACAGCATCACCTCCAGCCACCCGCTCGTGCCGTGGAGATACTGGCTCCAGAAATAGATGATGAACGCCACCATCGAGACGAAGCCGCCGAACCCGATGCCGGGAGTCTTGAGCTCGATGTAGAGCCCGGCCATGCCCACGAGCAACAAGATCCACGCCAGCCCCGGGCTGGCCAGGGCGTCGAGCAGTTCATCCGCCCAGTTGGGCTCGCTGAGGGCGATGTCTCCATCCAGCCCATAGGCCTTCCGCAGGCCGGCGAAGTCGTCGACGACGTGGCCGGCCAGACCGAGCTCCTGGGCCCGGCGGCCGTCGAGCCGCAGCGGGCCGGGGGCCAACTCGGCTCCCAGCCGCCACTCGTCGCGGTCCGGCCGCTCGGCCAGTTCGATGGCGGAGAAGTATTCGATCCTGCCGGTGCCCTGCTGCTCGGCCCGTGAGACGACGAGCCCGGGCACCACCGTGGCCAGCGGGAGCGACCAGGGGCGGTCTCGGATTTTGGCCACGCCGCCCCGCCAGGCGACGACCAGCGGCTCCGCCTGCCGTCCGTCGATGGCCGCCGCCCCCTCGCCGCCGAGCGCGGCGGTCGGCCGCATCACCAGCTCGTCGCAGGCCAGCGCCACGAGCGCCGCGTCACCCCGCGCCTCCGTCGGCACCCACGCGACCGTGCGAACCCGCGCCGGGTCGAGCCCGGCCAACCAGTTGGCCAGCACCAGACTCTGCTCGGGCGCGCCTCCGGCCGATTCGATCCGCAGGCAGACGAAGTTGGCGCCGTCGTCGACCGCCCGTTCGATGCGGCTCCTGGTCCGGGCGACCGCGTCGGGGCCGATCACGCCGGCGAGCACCACCTGCACTCCCTTCCAGCCGCCCTCGAGCGACGGGTCGCCGCCCAACCGCCGCTCGTCGACGCCGAGCCCGCGGGCCAACTCGGCGGTCGAGCCGGCAAGCCTGGCGACGAACCCGAGTTCCCGGGCCCGCCGGCCGGCGAGCGCCACCGGCGACGGCCCGAGTGGCTCGACGTTCACCACCGCGGCCCGGTCCCGCACGGCCTTGAGCCCGTCCCGGGTCACGAACTCCTCACCGGCGTCGGTCGAGACCCGCAGCACTTCGATGCCGCCGTCGAGCATGCCCACGGCCACCGCCGGCGGCAGCGTGCGGCGCCGGGCCGCGATCTCGCGGTAGGCGGCCCGCATCGCCTCGTCGATGGCAGTCCCGGCCTCGGCGGCCGGCCCGAACACCGCTTCGGGAGCCATCACGATCTCGTCGCAGGCGAGCGCCGCGAGCACCGCGTGGCCGGTCGCGCCTTCGGGCAGCCAGGCGACCGTCTTCACGCCCGCGAGACGCGGGCTCGTCAGGAACCTCGCCAGGTCGAGCGCTCGGCCGAAATCGCTGGCGCCGGCGTCGGCCGCCTCCGTGTCGAATCGCAGGACCAGCAGGCCGCGTTCGGGCAGCCGGCGCTCGAGGCGGTCGAGTTGCCTGAGGATCGCCCCCCGGATCAGCTCGTCGCGCGTGCCGGTGATCGGAAGCCGCAGCGACAGGGCCACCATCTCGGTGGCCGCCTCGGGATCCGCGCCGCGAGCGGCCCCGCCGAACGGCACCAGGGCCGCCCCCAGCACCAGCCAGCACCAGACCCGGCCGGCGACGCCACGACCGACTCGGGCGATTCGCATGGCCGTCCTCCGGACACTTCGAGACTCCTCACGATTCTAAGAGGCCGCCGGGGGGAGTCAAAAAAAGGGGGGCTCGCAGACCGCCGGGCCGGCGGCCGATCGCTATACTCCCGCCCACGATGCCCGACCCGAGCACACACGACCTGAACGCCGAACTCCGCGACCTGATCGCCCAGCGGGCCGTGCGGCGCGGCCGCTTCCAGCTGGCCAGCGGCCGCGAGGCAAGCTTCTACATCGACGCCAAGCAGGTGGTGCTCGACGCCCACGGGGCGATGCTCGTGGGTCGCGCCATCCTCGAGCGGCTCCGGGCTCACGGCACGCTGCCCGCAGCGGTCGGCGGGATGTCGATCGGCGCCGACCCGATCACGGCCGCGGTCGTGACGATGGCGGGGGTCGCGGGCCTGCCGCTCAAGGGCTTCATGGTCCGCAAGGAGCCCAAGGGGCACGGGCTGCAGCGGTTCATCGAGGGCCCCGTCGAGCCGGGGCAACGGGTGGTGATCGTGGAGGACGTCGTCACCACGGGCGGCTCGTCGCTCCTGGCGATCGACCGCGCGGTCGAGTTCGGGCTGGTGGTGGAGCGGCTCGTGACGGTGATCGACCGGCTCGCCGGAGGCCGCGAGGCCCTCGCGGCCCGGGGAATCCCGCTGGAGTCGCTGGTCACGATCCGCGACCTCGGCATCGATCCCGACGCCGGGTGACGCTTGCCCGCCCCGGTCTGCCAGGCGTAGGCTTGCGTTCATGGGCGCGGCCGGCAACTCGACGCATGGCGGCAGGTCCGCGGTCAGGGCCGCGGCGCTCTGGGGTCTGGCGCTCTGGGGTCTGATGGTGCTCGGCATGGCCGGCTTGGTGGCGGCCACCACTTCGGTGGCAGCCGCCCTTGATCCCGACGCTCCCGCCACGGTCGCGGAGATCGACGCGCTCGTCGCCCAACTCGGCGACCCCGACTACGCCGTGCGCGAGGTGGCCAGCGGCCGGCTCGCGGCGCTGGGCGCCGAGGCGGCCGACGCGCTCCTGACGGCGGCCGAGACCAGCACCGATCTCGAGGTCTCCCTGCGGGCCCGCTGGCTGGTGGAGTCGCTGCCGCTCGCCGTCGACGGGGATGCTCCGGAGGCCGTGGCCCTGCTCGAGCGGTACGGCACGCTCCGCTTCGATCAGCGGGTGCAGGTCATGCACCGCCTGCTGCGACTCGACGACGACACCGGGGTCGAACCGCTCGCGCGGATCGTGCGGCTGGAGCGGACGGCGGCAGGGTCGCGGATCGGCGCGGCGCTCTTGGCGCGGGAATGGCAGCCCAACGATCCCGCCTGGACGGGCATGGCGCCGCGGATCCTCGCTGGGCTCGGCGGCAGCCGCCGGCCGGCGGCCCGGTTTCTCCGCGCAGTGGTCGGCTTTTCGCAGGCCGCCGGGCCGGATGAATCCGCCGCGGCCCTCGACGCCGCCGTCGAGGCGCTCGGCAAGGCCGATGTCGTCGGCGGGGACGACGAGCCGTCCGGACTGCCGCAGGCCGAACGGCTCGGGATCGAGCGCACGAGCCGGATCTTCCGCCGTTGCCTGGTGCAGATGCTCGCCACGGGCGGCCGTCGGGAGGCGGCTCTCGCCGAAGCCACGTCGCTCCTGGCGAGCGGCGCCGACGAGGCCGAGCCCGACGAGCAAGTGGCCGCCGATCTCCAGTGGCTGGCGACCCACGGCCTGCCCGAGGCGGTCGACCTGGTCGGGGCACGACTGGCCGACCCCGAGGTGTCGCCCGTGCTCGCCTATGCGGCGGCGGTGGCCTGGAGGTCCAGGGCCGCGGAACCGTCGGCGGGGGACAAGGCCGCGGCCCTCGCAGCGCTGGCGACGCGGCGGCTCGATGAAGACGACAGCCTCGGGGAACGGATCCAGGCCGCCATGCTCGTGGCCCATTGGGGCGCCGACGACTGGGCCCTGCGGGAGTATCGGACCGTCCGCGACGCCCCGGGGGCGGTGCTCGCCCAGCGGGCCCTCGCCGCGATCTACGCCGCCGAGTTTCTCCATGACCGGAGGCGGGACGCCGAAGCGGCCGCCATGCTGCGCGAGGTGCTCGCCGCCCCCGAAGACGAGGTAGCCGAAGCGCTGATGCGTTTCGATCGGGACCCGCGGGCAACCCGCGCACGGATGCTGTTCTTCGAAGCCTGCGCGACGGAGGATCCGGCGGCCCGCCGCAGACTGCTGGAGGAGTCGCTGCGTCACTATCCGAAGGAGGTGGACACGCTGATCGCCCTGTACTCGCTGGCCGACAGCACGCCGATGCAGAAGGCCGAGGCGGCCGCACGCGTGGCCCGCGCGACCGAGGCGATCGAGGAGGAGATCCGCGCCCTCCCCGACGACACCAACGCCAAGAACGAATACGCCTGGCTCGTGGCCAACACCGAGGGAGACGTCGCCAGGGCGCTGCGGTATTCGCGGCAATCGCTCGAGGAGTCCTTCGACAACGCGAGCTACCTCGACACGCTCGCCCACTGCCACGCCGCCGCAGGCGAAATGCAGCGGGCGGTCCGCGTCCAGTCGCTGGCGGTCCGACACGAGCCCCACAGCCTGCTCGTCCGCCGCAACGAGGAGCGGTTCAGGGCCCGTCTGAAGGGAGCCGCCGCACCGTGACCAGCCCGCACCATCCGCCCCCGTCGGGCACGCACCAGCTCGCCGTGGCCGACGCGCGGCTGGCCGTGCACACGGCCGGCTCCGGCATCCCGCTGGTCCTGCTGCATGCCTTCCCGCTCGACCACTCGATGTGGGTGCTCCAAGAGCCGCTGGCCGAGCAGGTTCGCCTGATCGTCCCGGATCTGCGGGGCTTCGGAGCCAGCGACGAGGCGTTGCCGGAGAGCATCGCCGCCTGGGCCGACGACGTCGTGGCGGTGCTCGACGCCTTGCACGTCCACGGCCCGGCGGTGATCTGCGGAATCTCGATGGGGGGCTACGTCGCCCAGCACGTCGCGGCCCGCCATCCCGACCGCGTGGCCGCCCTGATCCTCGTCGACACGCGGCTCGAGGCCGACTCGGCCGAAGCCCGGGCCGGACGGGCCGACCTCGCCGCGAAGGTGGGGCGACTGGGCCTGGGCATCCTGGCCGACGCGATGGTTCCGCGGCTGCTCGCAGACTCCGCGGAGGCTCGCGCCGCCGCCGGCCGCGCCGAACTCGAGTTGCGGTTGCGCACGACGATCATGGGGCAGCGGGTGGAGGCCGTGCAGGCGGCGCTCGGGGCGCTCGGGGCACGGCCCGACATGACCGAGGCGCTAGGGCGCCTGCGGGCGCCGGCCCTGCTCGTGACCGGCGCCGAGGATGCGATCACACCGCCGGCGTGTCTCCAGGCGGCGGAAGCGATCATCCCGCGGGCCAGGCTGCTGATCGTGCCGACGGCGGGCCACATGGTTCCGCTCGAGCAGCCCGCCGTGTTCAACGCGGCGGTGCTGGAGTTTCTGCGGGAGCTCCCCGAGGATCGGCTGCGGGCGGCGGGGGCCTGAATCCGGGTGGCCCGGGGATCCCTCCCGGCGGCCGCTCGCCGGGGCGGCCGGGACCGCCGTTGCCCGGTCTCGGCGGACCGTTCTGAGGCGGGCCGGGCGGCCCGAACGGCGGCGGACGCCATTCCTCGCCGCCCCCTTCACCGGGACGACGGTCACGGAAATCCTCGCGGGGCCGACCGGGCGACCGCTCGAGCATCTCCAGCCGTTCCTCGGCCGGCATTTCGACCACCGAACGACGAACCACCGGGTTCATGGCCGCCAGGATCACGTGCCATGTCCGGGCCGCATCCCGCAGCCGCCCGTTCGTCGGGTCGGCGAGCGCCGCGGCCACGGCCGTGAGTTCCCGCCGATCGATGCTCGACAGCCCGCGAAACATCTCGGTGGCCCGCTCGAGGTC
>CAXNGP010000050.1:0-9845 GCA_964201845.1 Pirellulales bacterium | reverse complement strand
GGGAATGCCGCTGGGACTCTGGCTCGTGCTGGTCGGAGGGGTGGTGCTGGCCTGCGTGCTGGCTGCGATGCTCTTCCTGCGCAACCGCTCCTGAGCAGTGCGGGGCCGGCTCAGTCCAGTCGCCAAGGGCCGGCCGCCAGCGTGTCGAGGCTGCCGCGGTGCGTCAGGTCGTAGTCGAGCGGGGTGAGCGTCACGTGGCCGGCCGCCAGGGCCGTGACATCCGTCTCCAGCGGCGAGGGCGGGGGAGGGGGATCGTTGGTGGCCCACCAGTAGCTGCGACCCCGCGGATCCATCCGGCGTTCGAAGGCCTCCCCGTAGCGGGACACACTCATGGGCACCACCCGCAGCTGCGGCGTGCCGGCGAGGGCCCGTGTCGGGACGTTGATGTTGAACAGGCTGCCCGGCGCCGGCCGCCGCTCCAGCAGTTGCCGGACCACGCTGGTGCCGATCCCGGCCGCCCGGTCGTAGTCGGGATGGTCGCCCCATTCGAGCGACACCGCCACGCTCGTGATCCCGAAGAAAGCCCCCTCGATCGCGGCCGCGACCGTGCCCGAGTAGAGCACGTTGATGCCGGCGTTGAGGCCGCTGTTGACGCCGCTGATCACGAGGTCGGGCCGGCGCGGACAGAACTCCGTGATCCCGAGCTTCACGGCATCGGCGGGACTGCCGTCGACGGCCCACCCCCGGCGCGCGTCCCCGGCGAACACCTCCTTGGCGGTGAGCGGCGTGAGGAACGTGATGGAGTGGCCGACGCCGCTCTGCTCCGTCGAGGGTGCCACCACGCAGACGTCGGCGAACCGCCGCACCGCCCGCTCGAGGGCGGCCAGTCCCGGGGCGAAAATCCCGTCGTCGTTGGTGAGCAGTACGAGCATCGGCGGCACTATAGCAGGGGGGCCTGACGCGCGCGCGGCTCGGGGTTGCCCATGCCATCTCGCCGGACGCTTGCTTCAGGCATCCTGCCTTCCGCTCGCTCGGAGGAAACCTCGCTTCGCCCTCCGGGCTGCGCTTGATTTCCTACGCCGCTCGATTGGCATGGGCAAGCACTCGCGGTCCACTGGTGGTGCGGATGGAGCGTTGTTTGGCGATCCCACGCACGAGCGCGGCAGGCGGGAGGTGCGGCCGGCGGTTGAGGGCGTATACTGTGTGGTTTTTCCCTCCCGCCGCAGACCCCTTCGCATGCCCGCCGGCACCGTTCCTCCCGCCCCCGCGAGCCCGGCTGCTGCTGCCGCGGCGGCCGCTCCCCAGCAGGCCGAGCGGGTGCTCGTCCTCGACTTCGGCTCGCAATACGCGCAGCTGATCGCCCGCCGCGTGCGGGAACAGCATGTCTACTGCGAGATCGTCCGGCACGACATCACGGCCGCGCGGATCCGCGAACTCGCGCCCCGCGGAATCATCCTCTCCGGCGGGCCGGCAAGCGTGTACGAGCAGGCGGCGCCGAAGTGCGATCCGGGCATCTTCCAGCTCGGTATCCCCGTGCTCGGCATCTGCTACGGGATGCAACTGGCCTGCGAGTCGCTCGGTGGTCAGGTGGCACGGGCGACGGCCCGCGAATACGGCCGCGCGGCCTGCGAAGTGCTCGACCACGACCTGCTGTTCGCCGGCGTGCCGGGCCAGACGGAGGTCTGGATGAGCCACGGTGACCAGGTGGCGGCGGTCTCCGCCGACTTCGTGCCGCTGGCCCGCACCGCCACCTGCCCGCTGGCGGCCGTCCGGCACCGCTCGCTGCCGGTCTTCGGGCTGCAGTTTCACCCCGAGGTGACCCACACGCCGGCCGGCAGCGGCATCCTGGCCAACTTCCTCAAGGCCGCGTGCGGCTGCACCGGCGCCTGGCGGCTCGACGACTTCGCCGCCTCCACGATCGAGTCGCTGCGGCGGCGGATCGGCGGCGACCGGGTGATTTGCGGGCTCTCCGGCGGCGTCGACTCGGCCGTGGTGGCGGCCCTCCTGAGCCGCGCCATCGGCGACCAGCTGTCGTGCATCCTCGTCGACAACGGCCTGCTGCGCAAGGGCGAGGCGGCCGCGGTGATCGAGGAGTTCACCACCCACTTTCGTTCCGATCTCCACGTGGTGCCGGCGGAAGGCCGGTTCCTCGACGTGCTGGCCGGCGTGACCGACCCCCAGGAGAAGCGCCGCCGGATCGGCAAGGCGTTCATCGACTGCTTCTCGGCCGAGGCGGCCCGGATCGAGGGGGCGCGGTTCCTCGCCCAGGGCACGCTCTACCCCGACGTGATCGAGAGCGGGGCCGCGGCCGACGGGCCCGCCGCGACGATCAAACTCCACCACAACGTGGGCGGCCTGCCCGACGACCTGCAGTTCGAGCTGGTGGAACCGTTGCGGGATCTGTTCAAGGACGAGGTCCGGCAACTCGGCCTCCAACTGGGACTGCCCGAGAAGATCGTCTGGCGGCATCCCTTCCCCGGCCCGGGGCTCGCGGTCCGCTGCCTCGGCGAGGTGACCAAGCCCCGGCTCGACACGCTTCGCGAGGCGGATGCGATCGTGCTGGAGGAACTGGAGGACGCGGGCCTGATGCGGAAGGTGTCGCAGGCCTTCGCGGTGCTGCTGCCCGTGCAGAGCGTCGGCGTGATGGGCGACGCCCGCACCTACGACGACGTGCTTGCCGTCCGGTCCGTGGAGACCGAAGACTTCATGACCGCGGACTGGAGCCACCTGCCGTACGAACTGCTGGCCCGGATCTCGACCCGGGTCATCAACGAGGTCCGCGGTGTGAATCGCGTGGTCTACGACATCTCCTCGAAACCGCCCGCGACCATCGAGTGGGAGTGAGGCCGGGGCCCGGCGCCGACCGCCGCGGCCGGCTGGTACACTTTCGGGCGGTAGGCCGGCGCTTCGCCGTGCCCGGCCTTTGCCGTGCGTTTGATCCGAGCCATCACTCCGAGGTCGCGAGCATGCAGGTCGCCATCGTCGAGGACGATCCGGTCATCGGGCGGGCCGTGAGCACGGCGGTTCGCGAGGCGGGCCACGTGTGTACCTGGATTCCCGACGGCGCGGTGGCCGTGGAGAGCGATGCCCTGCTGACCAACGACCTGGTCGTGCTCGACCTGATGCTGCCGAAGGTCAGCGGGCTCGACGTCCTGCGGGCGGCCCGCTCCCGCGGGGTGCGCACGCCCGTGATCGTGCTGACCGCCCGCAGCACGGTGCCCGACAAGCTCGAGGGCTTCCAGGCCGGGGCCGACGATTACCTCGTCAAGCCGTTCGAGATGGACGAACTCCTGGCCCGCATCGAGGCGGTTCACCGGCGGACATCCGACCGCCCCGCCATGCACCTCGAAGTGGGCCCGCTGCACCTCAACCTCGCGAACCAGCGGCTGATGCTCTCAGGCCGCTTGATCGATCTCACGCCGACCGAGTTCAGCATCCTGGAGCTGCTGATGCGGTACCACGGCCAGGTCGTCACCCGAAAGATGCTCTGCGAGCACATCTGGGGCTTCGACTGGAACGGCCCCACGAACGTGATCGAGGTCCACATCAACCGGCTGCGGGGCAAGATCGACAAGCAGCGCGGGCAGTCGTTCATCCGCACCGTCCGGGGGCGGGGCTATGCGCTGGCGCACGATTGATCGGGCGACGTGGTCGACCCTTCGATCCCGGCTCACGCTCTGGAACTCGGGCGTCGTCCTGCTCGCCACCGCCGCCTCGTTGCTGGCCGTGTGGATCGGGGTGCGATCCGCGCTGTACCGCGAGGCCGACGCCGTCCTGCTGGGCACGGTTCGCGAAATCGCCCTGGCGATCACCGATCTCGACCCCGACATCGACGCCGTCGTCGCCGAGCTGCAGCGGCGGGCGAAGGTCAACGCCGAGCGGGGCTGGTTCACCCACCTGCTCACCGAGGATGGCAGGACGATCTGGAAGAGCGAGCTCTGCCCCGAGGCGATCGCCACCTTCCCGCCCACGCGGAAGGATCGGCGGGAGAACCTGGTTCAGGTGGGTCTCTACCGCTACGCCCGTCTGGCGATCGACGCGACGGGCCGGCGGCCCTTCCATATCCGGGTCGGCATGTCGACCGCGCCCCTTGACCAGCATGTCCGGTCGCTGATGCGGGTGCTGATCGCCGTGGGCGTCGCCCTGTCGCTGCTCACGCCGCTGGCGGGCTACTGGTTGGCCGTGCAGGCCACACGACCGGTGTCTTCCATCCTCGCCACCGCCGAGCGGCTGCGGCCGACCCGACTCGGCGACCGCCTGGCGGTGACCGGCGCGGGCGACGAACTCGACCGGCTCTCCATCACGATCAACCGGCTGCTCGACCAGGTCGCCGCCCACGTGGAACGGCAGGAGCGATTCGTCGCCGACGCGGCGCACGAACTGCGGGGCCCCCTCACGGCGATCCAGAGTTCGCTCGAGGTGGCGGTCTCGCAGGACCGGTCATCCGCCGAGGATCGCGAGACGCTGATCGATGTGCTCGAGGCGGCCCAGCATCTCTCCAAGCTCGCCAATGACCTGCTGCTCCTGGCCGAGAGCGGCGAGGCGTCGGTCGCGCACGTCCTCGAGGTGGTCGATCTGGCGGGCGTCTCGTCCCAGGCCGTCGAGATGTTCGCCGGAGTCGCGGAGGAGCGCGGGGTCGCGTTGAGTTTCACCCCCGAGGGCCGGCCGCTGGTGGGTGGCGATGCGGGGCGGCTGCGGCAGGTGGTGGGCAACCTCGTCGACAACGCGTTGCGGTTCACCCCGCGGAACGGCCGCGTCGTGGTCACCGTCTCCGCCGATGAGGCTGCGGGTGGGATCGTCACCGTGCAGGATTCCGGCTGCGGGATCGCTCCCGCGGATCTCGAGCGCATCTTCGACCGGTTCTGGATAGTCGATCCGGCGCGGAGCCACGCGCCGAGCCGCCGGAGCGGCGGGCTCGGCCTGGCCATCTGCAAGTCGGTCGTCGAGGGCTGCGGAGGATCGATCACCGTCGCCAGCCGCGTCGCGGAGGGGACGACCGTCACGGTCCGCCTGCCCGTCTGGGAAGGGGCCCCAGCACCCTCCGAGCCGCAGACGGCCGCCTCGTGACACCCCCTTCTGAAGGGTTTCGAACCAAGGCTCGCAGGCGGGGCAAGCTGGGCAGGCCCCCGGTCGTGGCATTCAAAGATTCCTCATAAAGCGGCCGGGCAAACGATGACGATTTTGACGCCTAGCGAAGGGTTGCGGATCGCGTCGACCTTGCGGCCTCGCCAGACTTAGGATCGTCTTCCATGCCCCCACCCGTCACCTCGACAGCGGCCCGCCCCCTCCGCCAGGCGGCGGTGCTGGCATGGCTCGCCCCCCTGACGCTCGCGGTCGCGTGGGCGGACGAACCGCCCCTCACGGAGACCATCGAGGCAGGGCCGGCGGTCCTGCGTCTGCCCTCGCCCTCGGCCGCGCTCGATGTCACGCCGATCCGGCTCGACGAGGCGAAAGCCGCTCCCGCTCCCGCTCCCGCTCCCGCTCCCGCTCCCGATCCCGCTCCCGCTCCCGATCCCGCTCCCGATCCCGATCCCGATCCCGATCCCACGGACGCGGCGGCGGCGGCCGACGACAAGCCCGAGACCGAAAAGCTGCAGGGGGGCGAATCGCAGCTGACCGACGACGCGCTGACCGTGGGCGCCGACGTGGGCCTCAAGGCGAAGTGGAACAACGGCCTGGAGTTCATGTCCACCAACAAGGAGTTCCGGGTGCACGTGGGCGGCCGTGGCCAGATCGACACCACGGCCTACACCGCCGGCCCAGGGCCCGCGGCCCTGACGGCCGACGGCGGGCTCAACCCGCCGCTGGCGGGCGCCACGAACTGGCGCCGCGGCCGATTCCGGATCGACGGCCAGATGTACGAGAACTACGACTGGCTCGCCGAATACGACTTCATCAACCAGCTCACGATCACCTCCCAGAGCGACCCCACGCTGGAAAACGCGGTCGGCCCCTACGTAGCGCCGACCGAGGTCTGGCTCACGATCACCCAGTTGCCGCTGATCGGCAACGTGCGGATCGGCCAACAGAACACCATGACCGGCCTGGAGCACATCACCAGCGACCGGTGGCTCAACTTCATGGAGCGGTCGTTCCTCAACGACGCCTTCTTCTCCCCCTTCAACAACGGCTACGCCCCGGGCATTCTGTTCTTCGACAACGCCCTCGAGGACGACCGGCTGTGGTGGGGTCTGGGCATCTACAAGAACGAGCAGAACCCCTTCGGCTTCGCCAACACCGCCTCGGCCAACTCGTTCCAGGCGCGGGTCACGGGCCTGGTCGTGGACGACCCCGACAACGCCCGCTGGACGCACCTCGGACTCTGCGCGCTCTACCAGCAGTGCCCCAAGACCCAGCAGAGCGGCACGCCGGGCGCCTCCAACTTCCAGCGGGGCAGCTTCCGCCAGCGGATCCGCGGCAACCTCCGCAACGCCCCCCCGGGCCCGCTGAACTCGGTCTATGCCGACACCGGCCTGCTCGACGCCGGCGACCAGGGGATCCTGGTCGCGGAGTACGCCTCCAACTGGGGCCCCTGGCAGTTCCAGGCCGAGTGGTCCGGGTCGTTCATCCCCGAAGCCCGCACGATCCTCAACCCGTCGGACAACGCCGGCCTCCAGCCGTTCGACACCGAGATCAACAACTACTTCACACAGGGCGCCTACTGTGAGGTGATGTATGCCCTGACCGGCGAATCGCGGGCCTACAACCGCCGGCAGGCGATCCTGGAACGATACGTGCCGCGGAACAACTTCTTCCGGATCGGCGAGGGGGGGCGAATCTCGACCAGCGAAGGTGCCTGGCAGATCGGGGCCCGTTACGACTGGGTGTGCCTCGACAACAAGGGCGTCAACGGCGGCGTCCTCAACGGTCTCACGCTGGGGCTCAACTGGATCATGAATCCCAATGCCCGCGCGTATTTCAACTACGACTATACGTATCGCGACTTCGTCAACAGCCGAGGCAAGGACGGCAGCGGCGGCATCAACGGGTTCGGCGCCCGAATGGCGTTCGATTTCTGAGGCCGGCCGCGGCCGGAGCCAGGAGAGGTTCCCACCATGCAATTCACCAGGCTCACCGCGGCGATCCTCGTCGCTCTTGCCGGCCTCTCGGCGCCCGCGCCGGCGGCGGATCCGTCGGCCGCCCCGGCTCCACCGCAGCCGCCCGCCCAGAAAGAGCCGGCCGACAAGAAGCCCACCGACAAAAAACCGGCGGAGAAGAAGCCCGCCTGTCGCGTCTGCGGAGGCAGCTGCCATCTGACGGCGGTCTGCGTCTGCGAGCCGGCCACGAAGAAGAAGACCAAGACGACCTACTCGATGAAGTGCGAGCCGGTCTGCGTGCCGGAGCCCTGCCTCTCGCATCACGGCCATCACGGGAAGGGCACGCGGCACGCCGGCTCCTGCACCGGCACGGCCTGCGATGGATCGTGCGGGGCCGCGAGCGTGCGCACCAAGAAACTGCTCCTCAAGACCATGAAGGAGGAAGAAGTGGACGTCATCGAGCGGAAGGTGGAGTATCTCTGCCGCCACTGTGCCGAGTTCGACGCCGCCCCGACCTGCAGCTCGTGCGCCGGGCACGGTCCCGCTTCCGCGGCGCGTCCCTGGTGGAAATCGCCCTGGCCCTGGTAGCCACGGTCGCTGGCCTCCCCACGGCTTGCCACCCCCCAAGCCTCTGCCTGACCCGCAGGCTTTGCCCCCCTTGCCTCACGGGAACTTCAGCCCCGACCGTCGCCACCGGCAGGCGCAGGTGTCGAAAACTCCGCAGGTGACACCTGCGGGGGGCGGGGCGTGGCTGCCGGTCGAAACGAACGTGCCGAGACGAGGCCTGGGCCGCGGAGGCGCCGCCGTGTCATCCCAGCGGTGGTTCTCGCCTCGCTCCTGACAGCCGCCGCGGTGGCCGCCGGCCCCGACCCGCCCCCGCTCACGGCCGGCCTCGACGCCGTGGTCGCCTCACTCGAGCCGCTTCCGCCGCCCGCAGGCGAGGCTCTGACGGAGCCCGAGCCGATCGCGATGCCGCCGCCGGACGCTATGGGGGAGCGGACCTATCTGCTCGGAAACGAGGCGCCGCTGGCTGCCCGCTGGCGAAACGGCCTGGAACTCGTCTCGCCGGCGGGCGACTTCCGCCTCCACCTCGGCGGCCGCGTGCAGGCCGACGCCAGCGGCTACACGGCCGGCCCGGGCCCGAACCAGCCGCCCGACCAAGGCGGCCTGAACCCGGCCCTGGCCGGGGCCGTCAACATGCGCCGCGGCCGGGTGCGGGCCGAGGGGCGGATGTACGAGATCTACGAGTTCGCGGCCGAATACGACTTCGTCAACCAACTCAACGCCTGGAACGAGGTCTACCCCCAGGCTTTCGGCGCCGGCCCGCTGGTGGCCGTCAAGGATCTCTACCTCCAGGTCCGTGACCTGCCCGTGCTGGGCACCGTCCGCGTCGGCAACCAGAAGGACCCCTACGGCCTCGAGCACCTCACCGACAGCCGCTGGCTCGAGTTCATGGAGCGGTCGTTCAGCATGGACGCCTTCGAGGGGCCGTTCAACGACGGCTACCTGCCGGGCGTGCAGCTCTCCGACTCGGCCGCCGACGGCCGCGTGGCCTGGCATCTCGGCGAGTTCGCCAACGTCACCAACCCCTTCGGCTTCTCCGCCTCGAGCGGCGGCAGCGTCACCGTGGGGCGGCTGGTCGTGCTGCCGATCTACGAGGACGAGGGGCGTCGCCTCCTCCACCTCGGCGTGGCCGGCCGCACGATGCAGCCCCAGCGGCGGCAGTTGGGCTACGACTTCGCCTCAGGCGAGTCATTCGGGCCGACGGTGCCGGCCGTCCGGTTCCGCAGCCGCGGCAGCGTCCGCAACGGACCTCCTGGCCCGCTCAACTCGATCTATGCCGACTCGGGCCTGTTGATCGGCGATTGGCAGAACATGCTGGGCCTGGAACTGGCCGCCACCCGCGGGCCGTTCTCGGTGCAGGGGGAGTATTTCGGCAGCTGGCTGTATGACGCCCGCACGCCCTCGCTGGCCGCCGACGGCTTCGAGAATGGCCCGGCCAACGCCGGTCTCCAGCCCCCGCCGGGCACGCCCCTGGGCACGGTCTTCTACCAAGGCGGCTACCTGGAGGCGATCTGGTTCCTGACCGGCGAGACGCGGACCTACCTCCTGGACGGCTCCCGCTTCGGTCGCCCGATCCCGCGCAGCAACTTCTATTGTGTCCAAGACGACCGCCGGCGGACGGTGGCAGCGAGCGAGGGCGCCTGGCAGGCGGGCGTGCGCTACAACTACCTCTGCCTCAGCGACGGCGAGGTCAACGGCGGTGTCTTGAACGGCATGACCCTCGGTCTCACCTGGCTGCTCAACCCCCAGGCCCGACTGTATTTCAACTACGACTTCACGGCCCGCGACTACGTGAACCTCGTGGGTGACAGCGGCAGCGGCACCATCCACGCGTTCGGCACGCGGCTGGCCTTTGACTTTTGATAAGGCTGCAGGCCGCACCGGCTTTACGGCGGCAATGCCATCCCTGGCCATTGCCGCCTTGCCGGGCCTCCGCCCGGCGGCCGCACCTCCGGGCGGCCGTGGTCGTGCGCGGGGTGGCGCGCGGCGTTTGTTCAGACGAATCCTTGCCGTAGCGGCGGGGCTCTGCCCCGCCGAATGCGGGTCGGCGTAGAGAGCGGTTTCCGCGGACCACAGGCCCGCGGCTACTTCCAGCAATGGACAACCCCGAGCCCGCGCTGCGGAAGACGTATCGGTACACTCCCGAGCATGTCGTTTTGCAGAACACCCGCATGACCACCCCCCACTCCGCCGCCGGGATCGTGTTCGCCGTGCCGATCGAGGCCGAGGCGTTCGCACGGGCCGCAACCGACGAGGTGGAGATGGAGGCCGCCGGGCTCACGTTCCACGAGGGCCGGGTCGGGG
>CAXNGP010000049.1:0-10050 GCA_964201845.1 Pirellulales bacterium | reverse complement strand
AACTCGACATGGTGCTGAACGTCGGGGCCCTGAAGTCGGCCCGGCTCGATCTCGTCCGCGCCGACGTTGCGGCCGTGGTCGCCGAGGCCAAGCCGGCCCGAGCGATCGTGAAGGTGATCCTGGAGACCTGCTATCTCACGCCCGACGAGATCCGCACGGCCTGCCGACTGGCCGAGGAAGCCGGCGCCGACTTCGTGAAGACCTCGACCGGCTTCGGCGTGAAGGCTTCGGGCCCGACCGGGGCCACGCCCGAGGCGGCCCAGATCATGCTCGACGCCGTCCGCGGTCGCCTCCAGGTGAAGGCCTCGGGCGGGATCCGCACCTGGGCCGACGCGGTCGCCTACCTCGACATGGGCTGCACCCGGCTGGGCGTCGGCGACGCCGCCGCGATCTTGGATGGTAATAGCGCGGCTGGCGCGTACTGACTTTACGCCCGGCAGGCCATCCATGGCCCCGGCGGGCTTCGCGGCCCGCGGGCCTTCGGCCCTGGCCGCCGGCCGCACCTCCGGGCGGCCGTGTTCGTGCGCGGTGTGGCGCGCGGCGTGCGTTCAGACGAATCTACGCCGATAAAAGCCCCCTTGCGCAAGCAAGGGGGATGCCGCGTGCTATCACCCACGATCCGCCGGCGTCTCCTCGCATGGAACGCGTCATCCCCCCGGCTCGCGCCGGGGGGCTTGCATGCGCTCATCACCGATCTTCAAAGAGGCACTCCGCGAAGGGTGGCCCGTGCCAATCGAGCGGCGTTGATAGCAAGCGCAGGCAGGATGCCGGAGCGCAGCTAGCATCGAGCGCGTGGAGGCCAGGATGGCCGTAGCGAGCGTCCGGCGAGATGGCACGGGCCACCCTGAGCCGCGGTACCAGCCGCGCTGGCAAAACCGTGTCATCCGCCGGGCCGCTGGCGGCCGGTCGCCTACAATCAGGGCACCGCATCCACGGAGTTCACCGATGTCGCAAGCCCGCCGCCCCACCACGCTCGCCGAACTCCAGGCCGCCGGCTGGCGATCCCGGTCCGTCAAGGACGAGGTGCGGGAGAACTTCCTCCGGATGCTCCAGCGGGGTGAAGAGCTCTTTCCGGGCA
Source organism: Pirellulales bacterium (assembly GCA_964201845.1). Classification (GTDB taxonomy): domain Bacteria; phylum Planctomycetota; class Planctomycetia; order Pirellulales; family UBA1268; genus QWPN01. Next base: position 8,972 of record CAXNGP010000049.1, on the reverse strand, counting down.
TCGTCGGCTACGACGACACGGTGATCCCAGAGATCACGATCTCGCTGATCGCCGGCCACGACATGCTGTTCCTGGGCGAGAAGGGCCAGGCCAAGAGCCGGCTGATGCGGCTCTTGGTGCGGTTTCTCGACGAGGCGATCCCCTACCTCGACGATCCCGCGATCCCGCTCCACGACGATCCGCTCGCCCCGATTACGGCCGCCGGCCGGCGGCTGGTCGCCGGCCGCGATCCCGCCAAGGTGCCCATCGCCTGGTGGCCCCGCGCCGAACGCTACGCCGAGCGGCTGGCCCCGGGAACGAAGTTTGCCGACATCATCGGCGAAATCGATCCGGCCAAGCTGGCCGGCGGCACGAGCATGGCGAGCGAGGAGGCGCTCCACCTCGGGCTGATCCCACGGATGCACCGGGGCATCTTCGCGATGAACGAGCTGCCGGAGCTCGACGAGCTCGTCCAGGTCGGGATGTTCAACATCCTCGAGGAGCGGGACGTCCAGATCCGCGGCTATCCCGTCAAGTTCGACATCGACGTGATGCTCTTGTTCTCGGCGAATCCCTCCACCTACAACCGCTCAGGCAAGGTGATCCCGCAGCTCAAGGACCGAATCGGGGCGGTGATCCACACCCACTACCCGCGGGACCGCGAGCTGGGCATCGCCGTAGCCGAGCAAGAGGCGGGCATCGACCTGGGGGGCGAGTGGCCGGTGGCCGTGCCCCACTTCATGAAGCAGATCGTGGAGCAGATCACGGTCGCGGCCCGCAAGAGCAAGCACATCGACCAGCAGTCGGGCGTCTCGGCGCGGTTTTCGATCGCCAACTACGAGACGATGATTGCCAGTGCCCGGCAGCGGGGCGTGCGGCAGGGCGAGAAGCCGGCCGTGCCCCGGATCAGCGACCTGGGCCACCTCTACACGTCGAGCCTCGGCAAGCTGGAGCTCGACCTCATGGGGAGCCACCAGATGAGCGAGCGACAGGTGCTCGACGCCGTGATGGCCGACGCGATCGCCACCGTGTTCGGGGAATACGTGGAGGCCCACGGGCTCGACGAGATCGGCAAGGTCTTCGGCGCAGGGGTGAAGGTCGAGGTGGGCGACATGGTGCCGAGCGCGGCCTACCGCGAGATCCTGGCCGACGTGCCGGCGGTCTGGGAACGGGCCTTCGAGGTCAACGCCGCCCGCGACCCCGCGGTGCGGGCGAGCTGCATCGAGTTCGTGCTGGCGGGGCTCCACGCCACCGACCGCATCTCCCGGATCCAGTCCCACGGGAAGACCGTCTACGACACGGGAGGCTTCCGCTAGCCCATGCCCACCCGTGACACGCTCGGCGGGATCGTCCACACGTACCAGCGGTACGATCCGACCCGCATTCCCCCGCCGCGGCCGCCGGAAACCGATCTCCTCGCGGCGGCGATGGAGCATCTGCTCGAGTTCGGCGACCTGGACGAGATGCAGCTCACGCCCGAGCAGCTGGCCGACGCGATCACGCTCGAGCCGGACCAGATCGCGGGGCTGGGGCCGTCGATCGACTCGCTCAAGCGGAAGCTCGAGGAGATCCGGCGGAAGATCCTGGAGCGGTACGACGCGCAGGCCGCCCGCAAACGGGCCCGCCGGGAGTTTCACGAGGCGGCCGCCCGGGCCCGGCCGCCGGCGAAGCACCGCGAGGCCTTCCAACGTGCGGTGCACGAGGAGCAGCTCCGCCGGCTCGAGCGGCTCTGGTACGCGCAGGAAGACGATCAGGGGCCGTTCGCCGTCGAGCTCGTCGGGCTCGTCGACCGGCTGGGCAAGGCCTATCAGATCGACGACCTCGCCACGAAGTGGACGTTCACGGGCCGGGAAAAGCTCGGCGTGGACGAGGCGATCGAGGTCAAAGACCAGCTCGAGGAGATCGAGCGGCTGCTCGCCCAGCTCGAGGAGGCACGAAAAAATGCCCGCGTCGTGCTGATCGACATGGACGCGCTCGCCCGGTATGCCGAGTCGGGCGAGCTGTCGGAGCTCGACCGGATCCGCCGGCAGGTGGAGGAGGCGGTGGAGCAGGCGGCCGCCCGCCAGGGGCTCGAGAAAGGCAAGCGAGGCTACGAGCTCACGCCGAAGGCCCTGCGGACCTTCCAGGGCAAGCTGCTCGAGCAGATCTTCGCGGCCCTCGATCCGTCGCGGACCGGCCGCCACCAGGTGGGCGTGACCGGTGACGGGGCGGTCGAACTCGTGCCCACGCGGCCCTACGAGTTCGGCGACTCGGTGGCCCACATGGACATCCCCGGCTCGCTCACCAACGCGCTCTTGCGCGAGGCGGCCGAGGGAGGCCGCCCGCCGGGTGGCCGGCTGCGGCTCGACCAGCGGGACATCGAGGTCCACAAGACCCGCAACACGCCCAAGTGCGCCACCACGGTGGTGCTCGACATGAGCGGCTCGATGCGGTACGGCGGACTGTACGTCGACGTCAAGAAGATGGCGCTCGCGCTCCAGGGGCTGGTGCAGCGGGAGTATCCGGGCGACTTCCTCCAGTTCATCGAGATGTACTCGTTCGCCCGGCCGCGGCCGGCCGGCGAGATCGTGAAGCTCCTGCCGAAGCCCGTCACGGTCTTCGACTCGGTCGTCCGGCTGCGGGCCGACATGGCCGACCCGCGCATCGCCGAGAGCGACGTGCCGCCGCACTTCACCAACATCCAGCACGCGCTCCAGCTCTCGCGGCAGCATCTGGCCCGCCAGGACACGCCCAACCGGCAGGTGATCCTGATCACCGACGGCCTGCCGACGGCCCACTTCGAGGGCAGCCAGCTCTACCTTCTCTACCCACCGCACAAGCGGACGGAGGAAGCGACGCTGCGCGAAGCCGAGGCCTGCCGACGCGAGGGCATCACCATCAACTTGTTTCTGCTCTCGGGCTGGTCCCAATCCCGCGAGGACATCCGCTTCGCCTACAAGCTGGCCGAGACGGCTCGGGGGCGGGTCTTCTTCACGGCGGGCCGAGAACTCGACCGCTACGTGGTCTGGGACTACCTCGCCCGCCGCCGCTCGATCCTCGGCTGACGCGGCCCGGCTCGCGGCGGCGGCCGGATCGCGGTATCGTTGGCCGAATGCGCCGGGCTGACCGGCCCGCATGTGACCGCCGAGCGTCCTCCGATGTTCCCCGAACCACTGTTTGCGGCCGGCTCGGAATCGAGCCTGCGGCCGCTGCTCGTGCAACTCGTCGTCATCATCGTGGCGGCCCGGCTCGGCGCGATCGTGGCCCGCTGGTTCCGGCAACCCGCCGTCGTCGGCGAGATCATGGCCGGGCTCGTCCTCGGGCCGTCGGCGTTCGGGGCCCTCGCACCGGAGGCCTTCGGGGCGGTGTTCCGGTCGGCGGCCGGCGGGGGCGCGGTCGGCCTCGACGCCTCGCTCACCAGCTTCAGCCAGGTGGGCCTCGTGCTCCTGTTGTTCCTGATCGGCATCGAGTTCGACTTCTCGCACATCCGGCGGCAGGGCCGGCTGGCCGCCGCGGTCTCGGCATCGGGCGTGGTCGTACCGTTCAGCATGGGGCTCACCCTGGCCTGGGCGATGGCGCCGCGGTTGGAGGCCCTCGGGGCGACCGGTCCGATCGACCCTCGCGCGTTCGGGCTCTTCCTCGGCACCGCGATGTCGATCACCGCGATCCCGATCCTGGGCCGGATCCTGATCGAGATGGGGCTCCAGCACACGCCGCTCGGCGCAACGGTGATCGCGGCGGCCGCCTGCGACGACGCGATCGGCTGGACGCTCCTGGCGGGGGTCTCGGCGGTGGCGGTGGGCAACTTCGAAATGGCCGGCGTGGTGCGCATGATCGCCGCGACCATGGCCTTCACGGCCTTCGCCCTGCTGGTGCTTCGGCCGCTCCTGCTCCCCCGGCTCGAGCGGGCGGTGAATGCCGCGGGTCGGCTCCCCGCCGGCGGCTTGTCCCTGGTGCTCGCGCTGGTGCTCGTGGCCGCCTGGGTCACGAGCAAGATCGGGATTTTCGCGATCTTCGGGTCCTTTCTGCTGGGGGCCGCGCTGTCCGGCTCGCCGCGGCTCCGCGAGGCCGTCGCCGGCCACTTCACCGACTTCGTGACCGTCTTCTTCCTGCCGATCTTCTTCACCTACACGGGCCTGCGGACCTCGATCGGCTCGCTCGCCGGCATCGAGGCCTGGGGCTGGTGCGCCGCGGTGTTCGCCGTCGCCGTGATCGGCAAGTGGGCCGGCTGCGGCCTCGCGGCCCGCCTCGGGGGCCTGCCGGCGGGCGAGGCGGCCTGCGTGGGCGTGCTGATGAACACGCGGGCGCTCATGGAACTCATCGTCGTGAACGTGGGACTGGATCTGGGCGTGATCCCGCCGGCCGTCTACTGCATGCTGGTCCTGATGGCGATCGGTACGACGATCATGGCCACGCCCCTCGCCACCCGCCTGCTCCGGGGCAGCCCGTACGAGGAGACACTCGTCCGCCGGGGCTTCCTGCGAGGCTGAACGGCCCGGCGGAGGGTGACACCGACCGGACGCAACACCACGCCGACGTCAGCCGGCTCGCCGCTCCCGCCAGAGCATCGCGGCGGAGGCCGCCGCCGCAGTCGCGGCGAGCATGACCAGCGTCCAGGCGGGCACGATTCGGCCCGGGGCCACGGCCTCGCGGTCGGCGGCCGTCTCGGCCAGATCCACCGGCGCGAGGCCCTCGGCTCGCCGCTGCCGCTCGGCAGCGGCCTGCGCGCGGCCGAGGTAGCGGCCCTCGAGCTGCCGCTGCCGCCAGTCCCACTTGGGGCCGATCACGGCGATCGCGACCAGCGCCATCAGCGAAAACATCAGGGCCCAGAACCAGCCGCTGTCGGTCAGCGGCGGGCGCGAGGAACCGGTGCCTGCGGGTGTCCCGGGAAGGGTCATCACTGGGAATCTCGCCGGGAGCGAACGATCTGCGAAGTTTTTCGCATACTGTCTTGTCAGAAATGCGTGCAGGGGTACAGTGAAGGTATGCAACAGCCCGCGGAACAACCAGTGTCGGCGGAACCCCGCTCCGGTGACGCGGCGGTCATCGACCTGCTCCGGCTTCGCGATGCGCTGGGAATCGTCGAACTGGCCGAATCGCTCGGCGTCACCGCCACGGCGGTACGCCAGCGGCTGGATCGGCTGATGAAGGCCGGTCTGGTCGAGCGGTCGACGGTCTCGAAGCCGCGCGGCCGCCCGGCCCATGCCTACCGCCTGACCGATGCCGGCCGCCGGCTCGGCGGCGACAACTTCCGGGATCTGGCGCTCGTGTTGTGGCGGGAAATCCGCAGCGTGCGGGATCCGGCCATCCGTTCGGGCCTGATCAGCCGGATCGGTTCGGCCCTGGCGGAGACCTATCGGCCGCAGGTGACGGCGACCGGGGTATCCGCCCGCCTCGAGCGGGTTGCCGAACTGCTTCGCGGCCGCGACATCTGCTGCACGGTCGATGCCTCCGGGGCCAACGGACACCTGCCGGTGCTCAGGAGCCACGCCTGCCCCTACCCCGATCTCGCCGAGCAGGACCGCGGCATCTGCGCAGCCGAACGACTCATGCTCCAGGAACTCGTCGGCGCGGACGTGCGGCTCGCCGAATGTCGGCTCGACGGTGGATCCGTGTGCCGGTTCGTCGCCGGGGAGCGTGACGAGGCCACGGCCGAGGCCGACACTTGCACGTCTGGTGGTTAACGCGTCGAATGCCCGTCGGTATCCCGATTTCCCCCCTCCCAACCCGCGAAAAACGATCCGCCCCGGAGCCGCGACCATGACCGTGACCACCCTCCAAGCCCCCACCGTTCCCGCGCCCGGCAGCCGCCCCTGGATCGAGGGCCGGTTCGAGGAAACCCTCGTGCTCACGACGGTGGAGCAGGCGATCAACTGGGCCCGCCAGTCGAGCATCTGGCCGATGACGTTCGGCCTGGCCTGCTGTGCCATCGAGATGATGGCCGCCGGGGCGAGCCGCTACGACCTCGACCGGTTCGGCGCCGGGGCCTTCCGGGCCACGCCGCGGCAGGCCGACCTGATGATCGTGGCGGGCACGGTCACCTACAAGATGGCCAGCCGGGTGCGCCGGCTCTACAACCTGATGCCCGACCCGAAGTACGTGATCGCCATGGGCGCGTGCACCACCGGTGGCGGCCCGTATTTCAAGTGGGGCTACCACGTCGTCAAGGGCGTCGACCTCGTCGTGCCGGTCGACGTGTACGTGCCTGGCTGCCCGCCCCGCCCGGAGAGCCTGCTCGAGGGGCTGATGCGGATCCAGGACAAGATCCAGGGCCAGCGGATCGCCAAGCGGAAGGACGGCGTCGGCAAGATCGACGACGAGCTCCCCGTGCCGCACCACTCCGGCTACGTCGCCCCAGCCGTCGCCCACGACGAACTCGTCTTCGACCACCAGAAACTCACCGGTTGATCGCCTGCCCGAGCACCGAGCAGCCCGACCCCAAAACCCGCCCGCCCTTCCCGAAAGGCACCGTGTCGATGAGCCCCGCCAAGGATCGGATCGTGATCAAGAATCTCCACGTCAGCGTGGGCGGCCAGGAGATTCTCCGTGGCGTCGATCTGGAGATCGGCCGCGGCGAGACGCACGCGCTGATGGGGCCCAACGGCTCCGGAAAGAGCACGCTCGGCTACGCGATCATGGGCCACCCCGGCTACGAGGTGACCGCGGGCTCGATCGAACTGGTGGACGCAAACGGCACGCAGCACGACGTCCTGGCGATGGAGCCCGACGCGCGGGCCCGGCTCGGGATCTTTCTGGCCTTCCAGCGGCCGATGGCGATCCCGGGCGTGCGGCTGGCTGAGTTCCTCCGCCACGCCGTGACCAACGTCCGCAACCCCGACCGCAAGGAGGGTGAGGAACTGATGCCGATGAAGGATTTTCGCGGCGAGCTCAAGGCCAAGATGGCCGAGCTCTCGATCGACCCGGAGTTCGCCCGGCGCTACGTCAACGACGGCTTCTCCGGCGGCGAGATGAAGCGGGCCGAGATCCTTCAGTTGGCGATGCTCCAGCCCCGGTTCGCGATCCTCGACGAGACCGACAGCGGGCTCGACGCCGACGCCGTCCGCTTGGCCAGCGAGAGCATCGCCCGGATCGGCAGCGGCGGGGGCCAGGCCGGCCACCAGATGGGCATCCTGATCATCACCCACCACGAGCAACTCCTCGAGCACAACGTGCCCCTGAAGACGCACGTCATGCTCGGCGGCCGGATCGTGGAGTCGGGCGGGCCGGAACTGGCCGCCGAACTCCACAAGAAGGGCTACGAGCGGATCCGCGCCGCGTATCCCGAAGCGGCCGCCGCGGAGCGGGCGATGGAAGATGCGAAGGCCGAGACGGTCTCGGCCTGACGATCCCTCACGACCCCGACGACGAAAGCACGACCATGGCGACCGGACTGGACGACTCGACGACCGCGCTCGGCGAGATCAACAAGTACGACTTCCGCACCGACTCCCCGGCCGTGTTCAAGGCCCGCAAGGGCATCGACGCCGGGATCGTCGCCCAGATCTCGGAGATGAAGCAGGAGCCCGCCTGGATGCGGGATTTCCGCCTCAAGTCGTTCGAGATCTTCGAGAGCAAGCCGATGCCCGCCTGGGGCGGCCGCCTGGGCATCGACTTCCAGGACATCTACTACTACCTCAAGCCCACCGAGCAGCAGGGCAAGACCTGGGAGGAAGTGCCCGACGCGATCAAGCAGACCTTCGACCGGCTCGGCATCCCCGAGGCCGAGCGGAAGTTTCTGGCCGGCGTGAAGGCACAGTTCGAGAGCGAGGTCGTCTACGGGTCGCTCCAGGAAGACCTCGCCAAGAAGGGCGTGATCTTCACCGACACCGACACCGCCATCCGCGAGCACTCCGACCTCCTGCGGCAGTATTTCAGCACGATCATCCCCCCCTCCGACAACAAGTTCGCCGCCCTCAACTCGGCGGTCTGGTCGGGCGGCTCGTTCATCTACGTTCCCAAGGGGGTGAAGATCGAGTTTCCGCTCCAGGCCTACTTCCGGATCAACGCCGAGAACATGGGGCAGTTCGAGCGCACGCTGATCATCGTCGACGAGGGGGCACAGGTGCACTACGTCGAGGGCTGTACGGCCCCGATGTATTCCTCCGAGAGCCTCCACTCCGCCGTCGTCGAGATCGTGGTCAAGAAGCACGGCCGCTGCCGCTACACCACGATCCAAAATTGGGCCAACAACATCTACAACCTCGTCACCAAGCGGGCGATGGCCTACGAGGGCGCGCTGATGGAGTGGATCGACGGCAACCTCGGCAGCCAACTGACGATGAAGTATCCGGCCGTCTATCTGATGGAGCCGGGGGCCCGCGGCGAGATCCTCTCGATCGCATTCGCCTCGGCCGGCCAGCACCAGGACGCCGGGGCCAAGATCGTGCACGCGGCGCCCAACACGAGCGGCCGGATCGTTTCCAAGAGCATCTCCAAGAACGGCGGCCGGGCCAGCTACCGCGGCCTGGTCAAGGTCGAGCCCGGGGCGAAGAAGAGCAAGTCGAGCGTGGTCTGTGACGCCCTGATCCTCGACGACCGGAGCCGCAGCGACACCTACCCCTACATCGAGATCGAGGAGCAGGATGTCTCGATCGGCCACGAGGCGAGCGTGTCGAAGATCGGTGAGGAGCAACTGTTCTATCTCATGAGCCGCGGCCTCACCGAGGCCGAGGCCAGCGCCATGATCGTGGGCGGCTTCATCGAGCCGCTCGTCAAGGAGCTGCCGATGGAATATGCCGTCGAGATGAACAAGCTGATCCAACTCCAGATGGAAGGCTCGGTCGGCTAGCGGCCGATTCAGAGCGACATCCCGCCGCAGCCCCGGAGCGCCCGATGCCCCCCGCCACCGCCACACCTCCTTTCCCCGTGCAGGCGGGATTCGACCGCGCCGGCCTCGACGCGATCATCGCGCAGCAGGCCGCGGCGGGCTGGGTGGCCGACCGGCGGCGCGAGGCCTTCGCGGCTCTCGAGTCGCTGGGCCTGCCCGACCGCAGAAGCGAGAACTGGATGCGGAC
>CAXNGP010000048.1:0-10123 GCA_964201845.1 Pirellulales bacterium | reverse complement strand
GGCGGCGGCAGCCAGATCGAGGGCCTGGCCGAGGCCCCGGTGATGCGGGTTCGCGGGCGGCTGGTGCCGGTGGTGTTCCTCGACGCCTTCCTGGGCCTGCGGCAGGGCACCGCCTGTCGCGAGGCCGGAACCGTGGTGCTCGTGCGGGTCGACGACCGCGAGTACGGGATCGTCGTGGATGGCAGCACCGGATCGGGCCATTCCGGCCGTGGCTGCCGCGACCTGCTGGAGTCGGCGAGCCTCTCCACCATCGTGGTCAAGCCGATCGGCGGGGTCTTGGCGGCGCTCGGCCTGTACTCGGGGGCGACCGTTCTTGGCGACGGCGGCGTGGTCCTGATCCTCGATCTCCGAGGCATGGCCCGGGCCGCCGAACTGCCGGCGATCGAGCGGGCGGCCGAGCCGCCGGGCGCGGCGGAGGTTGCGGCCGCCGGGGAGCGGTATCTCGTGTGCCAGACGCGGATCGGGCGGCGGGTCGCCCTGCCGCTGGCCGAGGTCGTTCGCCTGGAGCAATACCGCGCCCGCGACGTCCAGGTGGCCGGGCCAAGGCGGGTGGTCCGCCGTGGCGACGGCTTCACGCCGCTGGCGGATGCCGACGGCCTGTTGGGCGCGGGGCATCCGGCCTCGGGCCGGGCGGCCGAACCGGAGGCCGGCGTGAACGTGGTGGTCGTCCGCGTCTCGGGAACGGAACTCGGGATCGCCGTGGACCGGATCATCGACGTGGTCGGTGCCGAGTCGCCGCTGCAGTCCACGCTGTCCGCCGCCGGTGTCACCGGGACCGTCGCGTTGGGAGGGCAGGCCACGGAAGTCCTCGACCTCACCGGGGCGGCTGCCGGTGTCTGACTCCCGAGCGCTCGCAAGCGAACCGCGTCCCATGACCTCCGCCACCGTCGTCCCGGTCGCCCGCCGCTGGTGCTCGTTCCTGCTCGGGGACGAGTGCTTCGCGGTCGACTCCGGCCTGGTCGTCGAAGTGCTGCGGAGCCGGCGGCTGACGCGGGTGCCCCTGGCCGCCCGGGGTGTCCTCGGCCTGGTGCAACTCCGGGGGCGGATCGTGCCGGTGATCGATCCGGCCGAGCCGCTGGCCGTGAGCCGCAGATCCGGGACCGGTGCGAACACGCACCTGGTGATCGCGCCCGGCGAGGAATGGTACGGCCTGCTCGTCGACGAGATGCTCGACGTGATCGAGATCGCCCCCGAGCGGGTGGAGCGGCCGACCGGCGGCACGGGGCTGGTGCAGGGCACGTTCGCGGCCGCCGACCGGCTCGTGCATCTGCTCGATCCCGAGCGCATGATTCACTCCCTGGTGTGGCAGCGGCCGGCGACCGGCGGTCGTCCGGGCCTTCCCCTGAACACGGCTCCCTGAACGTTTCCTGAGAATCGTCCCCCTGAGATTTTGGAGGCCCAGATGGCGGTGTCCGGTGACCACATGGCGGAAGCGGGCGGCACGCCCGTGGCGGGTGCCGGATCCGGCTGGCGATCCCTGCTAGGCAACCGGCTGCTGCTCGCGCTGCTGGCGGTGTCGCTGATTCCGATGGCCCTGATGGGCCTCGCCAGCCAGCAGGCCTCGTCGTCCGCCCTCAAGACGCAGGCCTTCAAGCAGCTCGAAACGGTCAACACGATCACCGGCCAAAGCGTCGAACGCTACTTTGCCACGCTGCATGACGAACTGCGGGTGCTGTCCGAGGATCGGATGATCTCGGCGGCGATCCGGGAGTTCACCGTCGGTGTGGCCGGTGCGCTCACCGACGACGGCGTCGACGAGAAGAGCGTGGCCAAGGCCCGCCGCTCGCTCGAGGGATTCTATGCCGGCGAGTTCGCGGCGGCCTACCGCAAGGCGACCGGCTCCGACCCCGACGCGCGGGCCCTGGTGGCCGCCCTCGACGATGCCTCGGCCTGGCTGCAGGACCTGTACATCCGGGCCAACGAATATCCGCTCGGCTCGAAGGCCGACCTCGACGCCGCGGCCGACGAATCCGCCTACACGAAGGTGCATGCCCTCTACCACCCGATCCTGCGAAACCTCCAGAAGAAATACGGGCTCTACGACCTGTTTCTGGTCGACGCGGAGACCGGCCGGATCGTCTACAGCGTCTGCAAGGAGATCGACTTCGCCGCCTCGCTCAGGAGCGGTCCGATCGCGGGTACGAATCTGGGCCGCTGCGTCCAGGAGACGCTCACCTCGGGCACCCGTGACACGGTTTCGTTCGCCGAGTTCGACCGCTATCTCCCGAGTCTGATGTCCCCGGCGAGCTTCATCGCCGCGCCGGTGTTCGAGGGCCGGCAGCTCGCGGGTGCGGTGGTCTTCCAGATCCCGCTCGACCGGGTCAGCAAGATCATCGGGGAGACGACCGGCATGGGCGCGACGGGCGAGACCTACGCCATCGGCACTGATCGCCTGTTCCGCAGCGAGTCACGGTTCACGGCCGACCTGGGGGTCGGATCGACGGTGCTCAACCCGAAGCTCAAGGTCGACACCCGCCCGGTCCGGGCGGCGCTCGACGAGGGCAGCACCGGCACGGCCCTGGGCGTCGATTACCGCGACCAGCCCGTGCTCGCCTCGTGGCGGCCGGTCACGATCCACGCCGCCTCCGCCGGTGGCCAGGGCACCATCCAGTGGGCGCTCGTGTCCGAGATCGACCGCGACGAGGTGCTCGCACCGGTCAGCCAGCTGTGGCGGTTCGGGATGGCCGTGTTCGGGCTCACGGCCCTGGGCGTGTTGGCCGTCTCGACGCTGATCGCCCGCCGGATGAACCGCGAGGCCCTGCGGCAGGCCCGGCTGGTGCTCGGCATCATCGACAACACGCACGCTCTGGCGAGTTCGTCGGAGGAGCTCACGAGCGTCAGTCAGCAGATGAGCGCCGCGGCCGAGCAGACCACCGCCCAGGCGAATCTCGTCTCGGCGGCCGCCGAGCAGGTCAGCGGCAACGCCCGGATGGTCTCCGGCTCGATCGATAACCTCGTGACCAGCATCCACGAGATCGCCAAGAGCGCCCAGGACGCCGCCGGCGTGGCCCGCCGCGCCGTCGAGATGGCGGGCTCGACCTCCGCCACCATGGACGCCCTGGGCCGCTCCTCCGGCGAGATCGGCGCCGTCGTCAAGGTGATCACCTCGATCGCGGAGCAGACGAACCTGCTGGCCTTGAACGCCACGATCGAGGCGGCGCGGGCCGGCGAGGCCGGCAAGGGCTTTGCCGTCGTGGCCAACGAGGTGAAGGAACTCGCCCGCGAGACGGCCAAGGCGACGGAGGACATCGGGGGGCGGATCGAGTCGATGCAGCACGACACCTCCCGGGCCGTGGTGGCGATCGCCGAGATCGGCACGGTGATCGGCCGGATCGACGAGCTCCAGACCCGGATCGCCGCGGCCGTCGAGGAGCAGTCGGCCACCACCGGCGAGATCAGCCGCAACATCGCCGAGGCCACCACCGGCTCGGGCGAGATCGCCGAGAACATCGTGCAGGTGGCCCAGGCCGCCCAGAGCACGGCCGAGGGGGCCTCCAACACCCAGGTCTCCTCGCAGGAACTCGCCCGCATGGCCCAGGCGCTCCAGCGGCTGGTGGACGAGTATCGAAAGTGAGATGCTGCGGCGGCTGAGCCGCCGCCGACCGGGATCACGACCGGCCGCGTCGCTGCGGCGACCAAAGCGGACGAGGAGCTGGGTGATGCGGGCACTGGTCGTCGACGACTCCAAGCCGAGCAGGAGCATCGTCACGCGGGTGCTGCGGGATCTGGCCTTCGAGTGCGCCGAAGCCGCCAACGGTGCCGAGGCGCTCGAGGCGGTCTCCGCCTCGGGGCCGCCCGATCTGGTGACCGTCAACTGGCATATGCCGGTGATGGACGGGCTGGAGCTGATCCGGCGGCTGCGGGGTGATCCGGCCACGCGGAAGTTGCCGCTGGTGATGATCTCGACCGAGCATGATCGCGACCGGATCAGCGAGGCGCTCGCGGCCGGTGCCGACGACTATCTCGCCAAGCCGTTCACCCCCGAGGCCCTGGCGCAGAAGCTCACGGCGCTGGGTGTGTGCGGGGCCGCGGGGCCGCGACGGGAGAGTCGGCCGATCCGGGTGCTCGTCTGCGACGACTCCCACACGATCCGCAGCGTGCTCACCGCCACGCTCGCATCGGACCCGGGCGTGCGGATTGCCGGCACGGCAGTCAACGGCCAAGCCTGCCTCGACATGCTGGCGTCCGGCGACCTGCCGGACGTCGTGCTCCTCGACGTCGAGATGCCGGTGATGGACGGCCTCACCGCGCTCAAGGAGATCCGCCGCCGCCACCCGCGGCTGCCGGTGGTGATGTTCTCGAGCCTCACGGAGCGGGGCTCGAAGGCGACCGTTGACGCGCTCGTTGCCGGGGCCAACGACTACGTCGCCAAGCCGGCCGGCCTCAATCCGGAGGACGTCGCGGCCCGAATCCGCGGTGAGGTACTCACCCGGATCAGGCAGGTGGTCAGCCGCGGGTGGACAGGGCAGGCCACCGGGACGGGACCCAAGGCCTCTGGCGCCGGTGTGCGGCCGGTCGTGTCGGCCAAGCGCACGGCGGTGGCCGGCGTCGTGATCGCCGTCTCGACCGGCGGGCCGGCGGCGCTCGCCGAGGTGCTGCCGGCGTTCGTGCCTCAGGCGCGGGTGCCGGTGCTGATCGTGCAGCACATGCCGGCGACCTTCACCGCGAGGCTGGCCGAGCGGCTTTCGGCCATCTGCGGGCGGAGCGTGCGCGAGGCCGCCGACGCCATGCCGGTGAGTCAGGACGCCGTCCTGCTGGCCCCCGGCGGCCGCCACATGGAACTCGCCGGCATGCTGATCAGCCCGCGGATTAGGCTGACCGACGCGCCGCCGGAGAACTCATGCCGGCCCGCGGCCGACGTGCTATTTCGCTCGGCGGTGCGGCTCTGGGGCGCCGGCACGCTCGGCGTGGTGCTCACGGGCATGGGCCGCGACGGCCTGGCGGGCTCCCGGGCGGTGGTGGAGGCCGGTGGTCGGGTCGTCGTTCAGGACGAGTTCACCAGCGTGGTCTGGGGGATGCCGGGCGAGGTTGCGAAGGCGGGGCTGGCCGACGCGGTGTTGCCGCTGGGGCAGATCGGCGTGGAGATCGGCCTGCGACTCGAGAGGCGGCCCGGCTAGCGCCGGGACGACGGGCACGCCATGCGGGTCGCCGAGCCGCAGTTCACCTTCCTGCGGGAGCTGCTCAGGAAGCGGACCGGAGTCGTGATCGACGACTCCAAGCAGTATCTCGTGGTGGCCCGGATGCTGCCGATCGTGCGGCAGCGGAAGATTCCCAGCATCGAGACGCTCCTCGACCGCGTCCGCCAGGGCACGGATCCGTCGCTCGAGCGGGACGTCTTGAGCGCGATGATGACCCACGAGACCTCCTTCTTCCGCGACCAGAAGCCCTTCGAGGCCTTGAAGTCGCTGATCGCGGAACTGGCCGTCAAGCGGGCCGCCGAGAAGCAGCTGGTGTTCTGGTCGGCCGCCTGCTCGACCGGGCAGGAAGCGTTCAGCATCGCCATGCTCCTCAACGAGCACTTCCGGGAGCTCGTCGCCTCCTGGCGGATCCGGATTCTGGCCACCGACTTCTCGGACGTCGTCCTCTCTCAGGCCCGCGAGGGGAGCTACAGCGACCTGGAGACGGCCCGCGGCCTGCCGCCGGCGCAGAAGCAGAAGTATTTCCGATCCCTGCAGGGGCGGTGGAGCATCTCCCAGGAGTGCCGACGGCTGGTCGAGTTCAGGCAGCTCAACTTGATCGGCACCTGGCCACCGCTGCCCTCGTGCGACGTGGTCTTTCTGCGGAACGTGATGCTCTACTTCGACGTCGCGACACGGCAGGCGCTCGTCCGGCGGGTGGGCCGGGTGATGCGGGCCGACGGTACGCTGTTCCTCGGGGGGGCCGAGACGATGATCGGTATCGACGACGGCTGGCAGCGGCACGCGGTCGCCGGCTCGAGCTTCTACCGCCCCAAGCGCTGAGGCTCGGCCGCAAAGCCCAGCGGCAGGAACGTGACCTCGCGATCGTTGGCCAGCTCAGGGCCGGGGGTCGAGCGGCCACGGCGAACCTCGGCGGAGAGCCTGGCGATCAGGTCGGCCACGATCTCCGGATGCTCCGCCTGGAAGTTCCGCTTCTCGGCGGGGTCGGCCTCGAGGTCGTAGAGTTGCACCGGCGGCAGGCCCTGCTGCTTCGCCACGGGCTCCCGGGGCTCGCTCCAGCCGCCGCTGCCCCCGCAGAGGCAGAGCTTCCAGCGGCCCCGACGAATCGCGAACGATCCATCCACCGAGTGGCTGACGAGTGTCTCCCGACCGGTGGACTCGCCACCCTTGAAGACGGTCGCGAGGCTCCAGCCGTCCTCGCCGCCCGGCTGCTCCGGTGGGTGCCGCACGCCCGCCACCTCGGCGAGCGTGGGAAACACGTCGGTCAGGCACGCGACCGCGTCGGTCGTGCGTCCCCCCGTGATCACCGCCGGCCACCGCACGACGAGCGGCACCCGATGGCCGCCTTCGAAGATGTCGGCCTTGTGGCCGCGGAAGCCGGCGCTCGGGTCGTGGCCGTGCTCCCGCAGCCGGTCGAAGTTGGCCTCCGGGGAGCAGCCGTTGTCGCTGGTGAAGAGCACGAGCGTGTGCTCGGCGATCCCCGCCTCGTCGAGCGCCGCGAGGATCTGGCCGACGTGATGGTCGACCTGCATCACGAAATCGGCGTAGGGGTTCATGCCGCTGGCGCCCTGGAACGGCGGCTCCGGCACGATCGGCGTGTGGGGGGCGGGGAGCGGCAGGTAGAGGAAGAAGGGCTTGTCGGCGGTGGCCCGACGCCTGACGTGAGCGACGGCCCGGTCGGTGATCGCCGGGAGGATCCCGGGGATCTTGAAGTCGGGAGCGATCGGCCCCTCGCGGTACCAGCCATACGGGTCCTGCTGTTTCGTGACCCCCTCCCGGCGATCGGGCACGGCCGTGGGACGGCCGTTTTCCACCCAGACGTAGGGAGGCATGTCGAGCGAAGCCGAGAAGGCGAAGGATTCGTCGAACCCATTGGCGTCGGGACCACCGCTGACCGGGGCCGCGAAGTCGATCTCACCGCGGGCGTCGTGGGCCCAGCGCCAGCCCAGGTGCCACTTGCCGATGATGGCGGTGTGGTACCCGGCGTCGCGGAGGAGGTGGGCGAGCGTGGGCCGCTCGGGTGGTATCAGCGGCGGGCTCGTGCCCGAGAGCACGCCCCGGGCGAGCGAGCTTCGCCAGGCATGCCGGCCGGTCAGGAGGCCGTAGCGGGTCGGGGTGCAGACGGAACTCGGCGTGTGGGCGTCGCGGAAGGCCAGCCCCTCGCGTGCCAGCCGTTCGAGGGCGGGCGTGGAGATCTTCGCGGCTGGATTCGTCGCCTTCAGGTCGCCGAGGCCGAGATCGTCGGCCAGGATCAGGATCACGTTGGGTCGCCGTGGCTCGGCGGCCATGGCCCACGAACCGAGGACGAGCAGGCAACCGAGGACGGCGCCGAGGCGGCTCACGGCTTCCATTCGACGCCCAGAATCGTGACGTCGTCGAGCGGGCCGACGGGCCGGCACCAGTCCTCGACCGCCTCGAGCAGGCCGGCGACGCTCCGCTCGAGGGGCCCACCACGGCCGCCGGCGATGCAGGCCGCCATCTTGTCTTCGCCGTAGGGCTCCTGATCCTTGTCCATCGCCTCCGGCACGCCGTCGGAATAGAGATAGATCCGGTCGCCCGGCTGGAGCTGCAGCGATCGCTGTTCGTATTCCACCTCGGGCACGAAGGCGATGGGAAAGCCCTCGGCGCCATGGAACTCGGGCGGCCCGCCGCCGGCGGGAATCCGCACGAGCGCGGGGTGGCCGCCGGAGGCGTAGTCGAGCCGCCCGGTGGGCACGTGCAGGATCCCGTAGAGCATCGTGAAGTAGAGCCCGGAGAACTCGTCGGCTTGGAACAGCCGGTTGAGCTGCGTGGCCACTTCGGCCGGGCTGGCCACCACCACGCGGCCGTCGGTGGTCTGTCGCACCAGGAGCGACGAATCCGACACCTTCGGCGTGAGGAAACGGCCCACCGTGACGGCCATCAGCGACGAGGGGACGCCGTGGCCGCTGACGTCGACCACGAACAGCCCCACCCGCTCCTCGTCGAGGGGAAAGATGTTGAGGAAGTCGCCGGCGAGACTCTGGCAGGGGACGTATCGCCAGGCGACGTCGAGCGACGGGAGGGCCACGTCGGCAGCGGGCAGGAGCGATCGCTGCACCTTGGCGGCCGCCTCGAGGTCGCGGATCATCTGGGAGTTGATCCGCGAGATCTCGGCGTTGAGCGTGACGAGCTCGTCGTTGGTCTTCTGCAGGCTGTCGCGGGCCACCGAGAGTTCCTGGTTGGCGACCACGAGCTCCTGGTTCTTGGTGACGGCGTTCTCGAAGGTGGACACGAGCAGGTTGAGCACCTGCTGCCGTCCGGCCTTGACCTTGAACTTCTGTCCGGCGAGCGAGACCTCGAGCGTGGCGGCGGTCGAGTCGTCTGTGCTGTCGAGCGGCGTGGCCAGGAGCGCCCGCATCCGTCCGAGCAGGTAGTCGGGCTCGTAGGGCTTGGTGACGTAGTTGTCGGCGCCCGCGTCGAGGCCGCGGATGATGTCGATCGGATCCGAGAGCGTCGAAAGCAGGATGAAGGGCACGGTCCGGAGGGCGGGGTCGGTCTTGACCGCCTTGCAGAACTCGTACCCGGTCGCAACCGGCATCTCGATGTCGGAGATGATGATGTCGGGCCGCCGCTCCCGGGCCATCTCCAGGGCGAGCGCGCCGTTTTCGGCCCACCGCACCGCATGGCCCGCGTCCGTGAGCCGCTTCTGCAGGATCTTGGCCTGCATCCGGCTGTCCTCGGCGATGAGGACGTCCACGCCGCCGGCCGCCGCTGGAGAGGTCGCTTCAGCCACGGCCAGCCCTGCGTCAGGTGAAGGTGGCGAGCGCCGTGGGAGCATCCTTGTGGATGCTGAACAGCTTGTCGAGATTGGTCAGCTTGAAGACCTGGAAGATCTCCGGACGGATGCTGCACATCTTGAGCCGCCCCTGACCCGCGGAAATCTTGCGGTGCAGCTGGCCGAGCAGCCCCAGCATGGCGCTCGACATGAACTCGACGTTCGCAAAATCGAGTAGCACGTCCGGGCCCGAGGCCTTGCCGATCAACTGGGCCATCTCGGTACGGATCTCGTCGAGCATGGTGTCGTCGAGGATCTTCTTGTCCTTGAAGAGCACCATGAAGATGTCGCCCTTCTTGCCGGTCTGGATTCTTCGAAACTGATCCATGGCTTCTCCCGCAGGGATTGGACACCGGCCAGGACGACGCCCATCCGGCGGCGCGGCTCGCTCACCTGGGAGATGGTAGCGACTGGCGGGCCGTGTCGCTAGCAGGCGTCACGGTGTCGCCGCCGGATCACGACCTAACCCCGGGGCCGCGAGACCGCCAGGCGCAGCGGCCCGCGCAGGGCCGCCCCGATGCTGCTGGCGAGCGGTCCGCCCCCGATCCGACGGACGCCGCGATCGATGCCTCCTGTCCCTTCGGCGGCCAGGAGCCAGTCGATCTTGCCGTCGCCGTTGTCATCGACGCCGGCCGCGAAGACGGCCCCCTCGAGGCGGGACAGTTCGGCGAATGCCCGTTGCCGGGCCAGGAGGATTGGCTGGGCGGTCGTCTGCCGGCCAGACCAGACTTCCACGAGCGACCCGCCGCGCCGGCCAGCCGACACGATGATGTCATCCGCCTGGTCGTTGTCGTATCGGCCGGCCGCCAGTGCCAGGCCGGCCCGCACCGCCGGCGTGAGCGGCCGCAGGCGCCGGATGACGACCGGGGCCGCCGACACGTCGTAAATCACCACCAGCGGCGCGATGCCGGCGCCGCTGCCGACGACGATTTCCATCCGTCCGTCGCGTCTTCCGGCGTCGACCAAGATGCCGGCCGAGAACGTGCCGATGTCGGCGGTCGCCACCGTTGCACCACCGATCGTGGTTCGCGGAAAGGCGGTGAACGCGCGAATGGCGAGGTTCGCGACGGGGTCGGCGGCCGTCGGGGTGATGGCGAACACCCGGACCCCACCCGCGCCGCGGCTGGCGGCCGCGACGAGGTCGAGCCGTTCGTCACCCGTGACGTCGCCGACGGCGAGCTCGACGCCG
>CAXNGP010000047.1:0-10128 GCA_964201845.1 Pirellulales bacterium | reverse complement strand
GCCGCGGGGGGCGGCGGAGGGGCGGAGGTGGCCAGCGACGCCGCGCCGACGGCCAGGAGGGCCGCGGCGAGGCAGCCACGGCCGGCGGAACCGGTCCGCATGATCTTGGAAAAAGGCTTCATCCGTCGCTCCACGTGCCGCCTCGGGCGGTTGGCAGGAGTCCGCGGCGGCACAGGCCACGCTGCGGGGGGCGGGATACTGCCCCGGCCCGCCGACCGTCACAAGCCCAACTTGCGGCCCCGCTCCCACCGGCAGCCTTGCCCAGCCACCCGCGGCGACCGGTGTTTCCCCGTCGGCTCGCGGCTTTCTACAATCCGCCTCGCCCGCCGCCACCACCGCGACTCCCGAGCCGCTCCGCTCCCCGCACCCGCATGCCCGACCCCCACCCGCGCCGCATCCTCGTCACCTCGGCGCTGCCCTACGCCAACGGGCACATCCACCTCGGGCATCTGGTCGAATACCTCCAGACCGACGTCTTCGTGCGCTTCCAGAAGCTCCGCGGGCACGAGGCGATCTACCTCTGTGCCGACGACACGCACGGCACCGCGATCATGATCCGGGCGCGGGCCGAGGGCCGCAGTGAGCGGGAGCTGATCGCCGACATGCGGACGGCCCACCTGGCCGACTTCGCCGGCTTCCACGTGGCCTTCGACCACTACGGGTCGACCGACAGCGAGGCCAACCGGCGGCTGTGCGGCGAGCTGTGGCAGGCGCTGCGCGGCAACGATCTCGTCGTCACGCGGGAGGTCCGGCAGCTCTACGACCCGCAGGCCGGGGTCTTTCTGGCCGACCGGTTCGTGAAGGGCACCTGCCCGAAGTGTGGTGCGGCCGACCAGTATGGCGACTCCTGCGAGCAGTGCGGCGCCACCTACGCCCCGGCCGAACTCGTGAATCCGGTCAGCACGCTCTCGGGGGCGGTGCCGGAAGTCCGGTCGGCCGAGCACCTGTTCGTGACGATCGAGGCCCTGCACGGCTTCCTGGCCGACTGGACGCAGGCCTCCGGCGCCCTCGACCCGCGGATCGCCAACTACCTTGCCGGCCACTTTCTCGGCGAGCCGCTCCGCGACTGGGATATCTCCCGTCCCGCCCCCTACTTCGGCTTCGAGATTCCCGACGCCCCGGGCCACTTCTGGTACGTCTGGTTCGACGCGCCGGTCGGCTATCTCGCGGCCACCGCCGAGTGGTGCGCCGCGCACGGCGGCCGACTCGACGACTGGTGGGCCCGTGACGGGGCCGGCAGGCCGCGGGCGGAGATCCATCACTTCATCGGCAAGGACATCGTCTACTTCCACACGCTGTTCTGGCCGGCGATGCTCGAAGCGGCCGGGCTGGCGCTGCCGACGAAGGTCCGCGTGCACGGCTTCCTGACCGTCAACGGCCAGAAGATGTCGAAGAGCCGCGGCACCTTCATCCTGGCGCGGACCTACCTCGACCATCTCGATCCCGCGATGCTGCGGTACTACTACGCCGCCAAGCTCTCGGGCGGGATCGACGACCTCGATCTCAACCTCGAGGAGTTCACGGCCAAGTTCAACGCCGACATCGTGGGCAAGGTGGCCAATCTGGCCAGCCGCACCGCGCGCTGGCTCGAGGCGACCGGCCTGGCGGCGACCTACCCCGACGACGGCGGCCTGTTCGCCGCCGCGGCCGCCGAGGGAGAGACCATCGCTGCGGCCTACGAGGCGGGTGACTTCGCCCGCGCGATGCGGATCGTGATGCAGGCCGCCGATCGGGCCAACGCCTACGTCGACGCCGAGCAGCCCTGGAAGCTCGCCAAGGCGGGCCCCGAGGCGGCCGGCCGGCTCCAGGCCGTGGCGACCGTGGCCCTGAACCTGTTCCGGCAAATGGCCGTCTACCTCGCGCCGGTGTTGCCGCGGCTGGCCGAGCAGGCGGGCGAGCTGGTGGGCGGCCCGATCCGCTCCTGGGACGAGGCGGGCCGGCCGCTCACCGGCCTGCCCGTGGCGGCCTTCGTGCCGCTGGCCCGCCGGGTCGAGCCCGCGGCCGTGGAGGCGATGCTCGCCGCCTCGCTTCCAGACACCACGCCCGCACCGAACACCAAGGGAGGAACGACGATGACCGACATTCCACAGGGCTCCGCCGCCGATCCGGCCGCACCGCTCGAGGCCGAGCCGCTGGCACCCGAGTGCACGATCGACGACTTCACCAAGGTCGACCTGCGGGTGGCCCGGATCCTCGCCGCCGAGGAGGTGCCCGAGGCCCGCAAGCTCCTCAAGCTCACCGTCAGCCTCGGCGGCGACATCCGCCGCACCGTGTTCGCGGGCATCAAGGGCTTCCACGAACCGGCCGCGCTCGTGGGCCGGCTGGTGGTGGTGGTGGCCAACCTCGCGCCGCGGCAGATGAAGTTCGGGCTGAGCGAGGGCATGGTGGTGGCGGCCAGCGGCGCGGGGGCCGAGGGTGTGTTTCTGCTCTCGCCCGACTCGGGCGCGTTGCCCGGGATGCGGCTGCGGTAACGACTGCCCCGCGCGCCGCCGAAGGTCTTGGGTGACGCGGCTCGGGATCCGGGTAGTTCTTCGCTACTCCGTCAATAAAAGCCCCCTTGCGCGAGCAAGGGGGATGACGCGAGGCGAGTCCCGTTGACGTTCGGGGTAGAATGCTTCATGTCGGTGGCTTTCCGACCGTTCTGAACTCTGCTCCAAAGGTGTGCTCATGGCGGCGAAAACGATTTTGTTTCCGACCGATTTCTCGACCGCCAGCGACGCCGCCATGGTGCATGCCGAGGCACTCGCCAAGGCGTCCGGTGCCAAACTCCTGATCGTCCACGTCGAGGAGCCGCCGCTGGCCTACGGTGGCGGGGAGCTTTATTACGGTCTGCCCGAGCCCAACTCAGAGCGGATCCAGAAGATGCTGGAGGATGTCCGGCCGCGGGATGCGGCCCTGCCCTGCGAGCACCGGCTCACGATGGGCGATCCGGCAGGCGAGGTGGTGCGGATCGCCGGTGAGGAAGGTTGCGAGATGATCGTGATGGGCACCCACGGCCGGACGGGCCTGACGCGGCTGCTGATGGGCAGCGTGGCGGAGCAGATCGTCCGCCGCGCACCCTGTCCCGTGCTGATCTATCGGGAAACCGCCGCGAAGCTGGCCGCCAGCCGGCCCCGGGTGTCCTGAGGCCCATGGGGATCAGGACGACCCTCGAGCGGCGGGCCGACGTGCGGCGGAACATTCGCGCGCTGTTCGACGCGGCCGGCTTCCTCGAGGTCGACACTCCCGTGTTGGCGGCGGAAGTGCTGCCCGAGGCCCACATCGACCCGGTCGCGGTCCGACTCGCGGGCACCGCCGACCCGCGTTGGCTCCAGGCCAGCCCCGAGAACCTGATGAAGCGGCTCCTGGCCGCCGGCTCGGGGCCGATCTACCAGTTCGCCCCCGCCTTTCGCGACGGCGAGCGGGGCCCGCAGCACGACGTCGAGTTCACGATTCTCGAGTGGTATGCCCCCGGCACGTCGCTCGACGACGCGGCCGACCTGCTCGAGCGACTCTGCGCCGCGGTGCTCGGCACGCGCGGGCTCGACCGCACGACCTGCGCGGCCGCATTCTCGCATCACGCGGGGGTCGATCCCGTATCCGCTTCGCCCGGGGAGTTGCTCGCGGCCGTCGCGCGGCACGTGCGTGTCCGGCCCGAGGGCCTGACGGACCTCGGGCCCGCCGATCTCGCCGATCGGTGCTTTGAACTCCTGCTGTCGGAGGTCGTGCAGCCGCGGCTGGGCCAGGGCCGGCCGCTGATGCTCGAAGCCTGGCCCGCCTCGCAGGCGGCCTTCGCCCGGATTGATGCCGGGCCGCCGGCCGCGGCCCGCCGTTTCGAGCTCTTCATAGGCGGGGTGGAGCTGGTCAATGGCTGGGAGGAGGAAACCGGCCGCGACCCGCTCGAGGCCCGGATCAGCTCGGCCAACGCGATCCGCAGGGCCGCGGGCCGGCCGGTTCTGCCGGTGCCCGCGCGGCTGATCGCCGCGCACGGTCCCGGCATGCCGGCCGGCGTCGGGGCGGCGCTCGGCTTCGATCGCCTCGTGATGCTCGCCGCCGGCGCTTCGTCGATCGACGTGGTCCGCTGCTTTCCCGACGGTGGCTGAGCGGCCCGTCAGTTTGCCCGCTCGAAGCCGGTCACGAGCCACCGCTCCACCGTCTCGCGGCCACGGACCGTGGCCCGGGGCTCGACGACGAGCCGCACCGTCTCGCCGGCGCGGCCACACGCGGAGAGATCCACCACGGCCATCCAGACCGTCGCGTCGGCGGCATCGCGGCCCACCGTGATCGGAGGGGAAACGTCCCGGCCACAGGCGGCGACGGCGGCCACCGCCGGCAGCGACTGGAACGTGGCGGTGATGTCGGCCGGCGCCGGCTCCTGGTGGGTGGGGTCATGCCCTCTCGGCGGCAAGGCCGTGGGGCTGCACATGCCGACCGCGTCGGCCAGACGACCTTCGCGGATCGCGTCGATCCATGCGGCCGCCGTCGCCGCCGCCCGGTGGCCGCCGATCCAGCGCTCGACCAGGAAGCCGCTGGCGGCCTGGGCCGCGAACCCGACCGCCAGCGCGAGGCCCGCGAGGGCCGCACCCCGACCTACCCGGCGCCGTTCGGATCGGGCGAGATCGACGAGCGCCACCACGGCGAGCACGACCGCCACCACGGGCAGCATCGCGGCCAGCGATGTGAAGAGCACGAGCACGGAGCCGCAGCCGGCCAGGAGCGCCGCCACCGCCAGCCCGCTCACCGGTCGCTCGCCCGCCAGTTCCTCGGCAGCCGCGGAGTCCGTCATGCCATGGCTTCCCCGGCGGCCCTCACTCTGCCTGCACCCGCAGCGTCTCCTCCGCCTCGAGCGCCTTGCGGCGGTCGGCGTAGCGGAGGATGAAGTCGGCGTTGGGGTCGAAGGCGTGGTCGGGGCTGGCGAAGGGGCCGCGCAGCGACGAGCCCCGGACCCACGCCAGCCAGCGGCGATCGGGCGCGAGCCCGAAGAACATCCGCGCCTCGGGCGTCGGCTGGATGAAGTCTCGCGGCACCGGCGCCGTGTGCAGCGATGCCGCCGTGAAACAGACCACCACCCAGGCGGTGAGCATCGCCACGAGCGGCCCGGTGGCGAGTTCGACCGGTTTGCGGAACCGGACCCGAGTCCGGGAGAGGCGATCGGTGATCTCCCGCATCACGAGCAGGAGCACGCAGAACGTGCCCTGCAGGGCGATGAAGTCGAGCAGATACGTGTAGGAGGCGAGCAGCGGCTCGAGCCGGGCCACGACCACCGGGTACCAGGCGGTGGCGAGGCTCGCGGCCAAGAGTACGTTCAGGAGCATGATCAGCCCGCTCCACGGCCCCTCGCGCCACAGCGCAAACGACACGGCGACGAAGATTCCCAGGAGGATCAACGAAACGCTCATGGCTTTTTCCTCGCGGGTGCGGCCGGCCCGGGCCGGGCGGGAGCAGCCGCCGCAGCCGGCGGGGGCGCCGTGATGGGCTTCCCCGTCAAGGCCCGCTGAATCTCCTCGAGCGAGGTCGCTCCGGCCGCCACGAGCTGCATGCCCGCATCCCGGAGCGGCTGCATGCCTTCCTTGACGGCCCCCTGCCGCAGCTGCTCCGGGGTGGCGCCCGCTGCGATCAGGCGGCGCAGCGTGCCACCGCTGGCGAGCTCGAACAACCCGGTCCGGCCGAAATACCCAACCCCCTGGCAGAGCCGGCAGCCGTCGGCCGAGGCCTTGAAGATCTTGGGCAGCTGCTCCGCGGTGAGCTTCAGCTTCGCCAGGAGCGGCTCGGGCGGCGGCAGTTCCTCACGACACTTCGGGCACAGCCGGCGGACGAGCCGTTGCGAGAGGGAGCCCAGCAGCGACGTGCCCAGCGTCTTCGGATCGACGCCACAGGCCAGGACCCTGGCCACTGCTTCGACGGCGTCGGACGCCTTGAGGCTCATGACCACGAGCTTGCCCTCGCCCACGAGCCGGACGAGCTCCACCACGAGCTCCTTGTCGCGGACGTCACGGGCCACGATTACCGCCGGGTACTCCCGCAGGGCGTCGGTGAGCGCCGCCAGCGGCGTCACGCCGGTGCGGGCGTCGAACCGCACCGGCTTGACGTTCTGGATCTCACGGGGCGGCCGGGCCGCATCCTCGACCGAGATGAAGTCGCGCAGCATCCGGTCGCCCGACTCCACGACCAGGTCGAACGTCGTCGAAAGCCCGGAGCCGGCCGGTGACGAGACGAGGATCAGCCCCCGCTCGGCGGCCAGCAACTCGCCGAGCCGGGTCGCCAGCGGCTCGGGCATCCCCAGGGCCGGCAACGCCTTGAAGGCCGCCGCCGGGGCCTCGATCTGGATCGCCAACTGCCGCACCTCACCGGTCTTGGCGGCCGAGACCCGGCAGTTCTGCGGCTTGCCATCGACCTTGATCGCGAACCGGCCGCCACCCGCAGCGGGTGCGCCGCAGATGGACTGCGTGGCCACGATGATGGCCTGACCGATGTCCCGGCTCGACGGTGGCACTTCGACCCAGGCCTCTTTTTCCTTGCGGCTCCGCGGTGGCTTCCGGACCCGCGGCTTCCCCCACACGCCGTCGACCTCGTGCCGCACGGTCGTCTCGTCACCCACCTCGACGACCAGCGTCGTGGCCCGCGCCACGACCGCCGACAGCAACTGCCGGCGAAGCTCCTCGAACCCCGACGCCGCCTTCGCCGCCGTCAGCCGAGCCGTGTTTTCGGCATCGTCGCGCCCGCCGGCGGCGAGAATCTCGACGCTTGGCATCGTGTCCTCTTCGCGGGCCGGCGCGCTGATCTCGATGCCCAGTGGGGCGACGAGGCGGGCGACGATCCGGCGGGCATGCCCAGCCGTGAGGATCTGCTCGGATTCAGCCACCTTGCGGTTGCGCGTGAGCGCATACATCACGACCGGCGCGAGCCATGCCAGGAGCATGATGACGATCCCGACGGCCACCCACGGAATCCACCACGCCAGAAGTGCCGCCAGCGGGAGCGGCAGGCCACAGACGGTGCTCCAGAACGCCGGGGCGATCCCCTGCTTGGTGGCGTCGCGATGCACCCAGTCGACCGTCCGTACCCACGCCAGCACCAGGAGCCACCAGATCGCGGCCGGCACGATCGCCAGCCCTCCTCCGGTGCCCCGCCAGCCCGTCGGCAGCGGCGGGGAGATCTGCGGCCACGCCTCGGCCGCCTGCGCTGCCCACGAGGCGAGACTGATCACGATCGCGAGGCACGCCGCCTCCAGGCTTCGCTGCCGCGGCCCCATCAAGAGACTCCGATCCCCTTGAGGGCCATCATCAGGGCCTCGCGATTGGGGGCGATCTCGAGCGCGTCTTTCCGCTCGACGAGATCCTTGTCGATCAGGCTCTTGAGGCTCATCGTGAAGTCCTGCATTCCGTCGCGGTGCGACTTCTTGATGTGGTCGGGCAGCTGCGAGTCCTGCCCCTCGAGGACCATCTTCCGGACCATCACATCGAAGAACATGATCTCGACCACCGGCACCCGGCTGAGGCCGAGTTCCTTGGCCCTTGGCCCCTCCGAGCGGATCAGCTTCTGCCCGACGATGCCCTTCATGTTGTTGGCGATCGCGCTCCGCAGGGCGCCATGCATCTCCTCGGGAAACAGGTCGAGGATTCTGCCAATCGTGGTCGAGGCGCTGGCGGCGTGGATCGTCCCGAACACGAGGTGGCCGGTCTCGGCGGCGTGGATGGCCGTCATGAAGGTCTCCTCGTCCCGCATCTCGCCGACGAGGATGATGTCGGGGTCCTCACGGACGGCATGCTTCATCCCGATGCCGAAGTCCTTGACGTCCTGGCCGATCTCCCGCTGGTTGATCAGGCACTTGTCCTCGGTGAACACGAACTCGATCGGATCCTCGAGCGTGAGGATGTGCTTGCGGTAGTTGCGGTTGATGTAGTTGAGCATCGCCGCGATCGTCGTGCTCTTGCCCGAGCCGGTCACGCCGGCCAGCAGGACGAGCCCCTGGTCCAACTGGCAGAGCCGCTCGATCGCCGGCGGCAGGTGGAGCCCCTCGAAGTCCGGAATCGAGTTGTTGACCCGACGGGCGACCAGGCCGAGCGAGCCCTGCTGCGTGAGCAGATTCACCCGGAACCGCCAGCGGACGCCATCGACCATGGCGACATGCGCGAAGTCGCAGCCGCCGTCGGCCTCCAGAATCTTGAGCCGCCGCTCGTCGAGCATCGGCAGGCAGTAGCGCCGCATCTGGTCGTCATCGATGCGGGGCGCCTTGAGCGGCTGGAGCGCGCCCTTGACGCGCACGATCGGGGGCTGGCCCACCTTCAGGTGCAGGTCGCTGCCCTGAAACTTGACGAGCGCCTCGAACAGGCGGTCGATCTCCAGCCGCGCAGGAGCCGCCACGGCGTTGCCGGCGGGCTGTGGCGTCAGGATCTCGGTCGTGGACATGGCAGAGCGGGCGGGCGATGGTGGCGGGACCGATCAGCGACCCGGCGGCCGCACCGGGAGACCCCGCCGCAGGAAGAGTTCTTTCACTTCGCGGATCGTACACTCTCCGAAGTGGAAGATTCCAGCGGCCAGCACCGCGTCGGCCCCGCCGAGTTCCACGGCATCGGCGAGGTGCTCCGGCCGCCCCGCGCCGCCGCTGGCGACCACGGGAATCCCGACCGCGCGGCTCACCGCGGCCGTGATTTCGAGGTCGTAGCCCGCGCGTGTCCCGTCGCGATCCATGCATGTCAGCACGATCTCCCCGGCGCCGAGCCGCTCGACTTCCCGGGCCCAGGCCACGGCCTCGAGGCCCGTCGCCATCCGCCCGCCGTTGACGAACACCTCCCAGATTTCCCGGCCGTCCCGCACGACCCGCTTGGGGTCGATGTTGACCACGGTCGCGCAGCTGCCGAGCCGGTCGGCCACGGCGGTGACCAGTTGGGGTGTGCGCACGGCCGCGGAGTTGATGCTGACTTTTTCCGCGCCCGCCTGGACGAGCCGGCAGGCGTCGTCCAGCGTGCGGATCCCGCCCCCGACCGTGAACGGCATGAAGACCGTCTCGGAGACGCGGCGGACCACGTCGAGCATGATGTCGCGGCCCTCGTGGCTGGCGGTGATGTCGAGGAACACGAGTTCGTCGGCTCCCTCGGCCTCGTAGCGGGCCGCCACCTCGACCGGATCACCGGCATCGACGAGGTCGAGGAACTTCGTCCCCTTGACGACGCGGCCACGCTCCACGTCGAGGCAGGGAATGATGCGGGTGGCCAGCATGGGTTCAGGCTCCGGGCCTTGCCACCCGCCCCTCGTCCGGGCTCGAGGCGGTGGCGTAGAGCCGGCGCGGAATCCGGCCGGCGAGGAAAGCCTGGCGGCCGGCGGTGCAGGCGTCGCGCATCGCCGCGGCCATCCGCAGAGGATCGGCGGCCGCGGCGATCGCGGTGTTGAGAAGCACGCCGTCCACGCCCAGCTCCATCGCCGCCGCCACGTCGCTGGCCGTGCCCACGCCGGCATCGACGATCACCGGGTAGGCCGGGTCGCCGTCCTTGAGATACTCCAGGCAGATCCGCAGGTTGTTGGCGTTGAGGATGCCCTGCCCCGAGCCGATCGGGCTCCCGGCCGGCATCACCGCCGCGGCGCCGAGCTCCTTCAGTCGGCGGGCCACCACGGGATCGTCGCTCGTGTAGACGAGCACCGTGAAGCCGTCGGCCACGAGCTGCGCCGTGGCGGCGAGCGTGCCGACGGGATCGGGCAGGAGCGTCCGGTGGTCGCCGAGCACCTCGAGCTTCACCCAGTCGGCCGTGCCGCTGCCCATGTCGCGGAGCAGTTCGCGGCCCAGCCGCGCCACGCGGACGGCGTCGTCCGCCGTATAGCAGCCGGCGGTGTTGGGCAGGAGCCGGTAGCGGACGGGGTCGAGGTGGTCGAGGATGTTCTCGCCGGCAGCGTTCACCAGCCGCTCCCGCCGCACCGCCACGGTCACGCAGTCGGTGCCCGAGATCTCCAGGCAGCGGGCCATCTCGGCGTAGGTGGAATACTTGCCCGTACCGACGACCAGCCGGCTGGCGAAGGGTACTCCCCCGACCACCAGGGGCAGATCGACGGTGGAATCTCGGCGCTCGATCGCTGCGGTCATCACGTCACCCACCACCCACGAAGGTCACGATCTCGATCCGCTCGCCCCCCACGAGGATCCGCTCGTGGAAGCGG
>CAXNGP010000046.1:0-10227 GCA_964201845.1 Pirellulales bacterium | reverse complement strand
ATCATCCGCGGCCTGAACCAGCCCTTGAAGGCCGAGCACATCGAGACGGGCCTGGCCGAGCATCCGTCGCTCTCCTTCTACCGGCAGGGGGAGTTCGTCGATCTCTGCCGCGGCCCGCACGTCCCCAGCCCGGGCTGCATCGGCGCCTTTAAGTTGACGAACATCGCCGGCGCCTACTGGAAGGGCGACGCCAACAACGCCCAGTTGCAGCGGCTCTACGGCACCGCCTGGTTTACCCAGGAGGAGCTCGACGCCCACCTGGCCGCGCTCGAGGAAGCCCGCCGCCGTGACCACCGGGTGCTCGGCAAGCAGCTCGATCTCTTCACGACGAGCCCGCTCGTGGGCTCGGGCCTCGTGCTCTGGATGCCCAAGGGGGCGCGGCTCCGGGCCACGCTCGAGAGTTTCGTCCGCGAGGAACTGGCGGCCCGAGGTTACGAGCCGGTCTACACGCCCCACATCGGCAAGGTCGATCTCTACAAGATCTCGGGCCACTATCCCTACTACGCCGACAGCCAGTTCAAGCCGATCGTGATGAACGACGACGAGCAGTATCTGCTCAAGCCGATGAACTGCCCACACCACACGATGATCTACAAGGCCCGGCCCCACAGCTACAAGGATCTGCCGCTGCGGTTGGCCGAGTTCGGCACCGTTTACCGCTACGAGCAGTCGGGCGAGCTGGGCGGGATGACGCGGGTCCGCGGGTTCACTCAGGACGACGCCCACATCTTCTGCACGCCCGAGCAGGTGGAGGAGGAGGTCGAGGGCTGCATCGCCTTCACGCTCAAGGTGCTCGAGAGCCTGGCCTTCGAGAACTTCCGCGTCCGGCTCGGCTTCCGCGATCCCGCGAGCGACAAGTACGTCGGCCCGCCGGAGCGGTGGAACGAGGCCGAGGCGGCTATTCAACGGGTGGCCCGGCGCATGAACCTGCCGGGCTGCGAGCCCGAGCCGGGCGAGGCGGCCTTCTACGGCCCCAAGATCGACTTCGTGGTGAATGACTCGCTCGGCCGCGAGTGGCAGCTCGGCACCGTGCAGCTCGACTACAACCTGCCGAGCGCCGAGCGGTTCGACCTCGAATACATCGGGGCCGACAACGCCAAGCACCGCCCCGTGATGATCCACCGGGCGCCGCTCGGCAGCATGGAGCGGTTCGTGGGCGTGTTGATCGAGCACTTCGCCGGGGCGTTTCCCTTGTGGCTCGCGCCCGAGCAGGTGCGGGTGATCCCGGTGAGCGAGAAGAGCGCGGCCTACGCCGAGGTCGTCAAGGCGAAGCTGGAGGCGGCCGGCCTGAGGGTCGGCATCGACCAGGCCGCCGAGAAGCTGGGGGCCAAGATCCGCACCGCGCAGCTCGACCTGATCCCGATGATGGCCGTGTGCGGCCCGCGGGACGAGGCGGCCGGCACCATCAGCCTCCGCGACCGGCTCGACGGCGACTTGGGCGCGATGAGCCTCGAGGCGGCGATCGAGCGGCTCCGCGACGAAAACGCCCGCCGCGCCGTCCGCCACAAGCCCAAGCCGCTCACCCTGGCCGGCGAGGCCGCCGCCGAGTCGGGCGGCGAAGGCGACGACTACTGAGTTTTCACGGGATTTTCCCCGACATCCGCCGGCCCGCCGGCATCCCCCTGAGGAGCGCATGTTCATGGCCGATGCCGCGACCGCCGTCATTAACGGAGCCGACACCGCCTGGGTCATCGTGGCCACGGCGCTGGTGCTGTTCATGACGCTGCCGGGCCTCGCGCTCTTCTACGGCGGCCTGGTGCGGTCCAAGAACGTGCTCTCGGTGTTCGTGCAGTGCTTCGCCCTGACCGGGGTGATGACGCTCCTCTGGGTGGCCTACGGCTACAGCCTCGCCTTCGGCAACGGCGGGGCGCAGCAGTGGGCGATTGGCAACCTCGACAAGGCGTTTTTCCGGGGGGTATCGGTCGCCGCCGTCACCGGCACGATTCCGGAGGCGCTGTTCGCGGCGTTTCAGATGACCTTCGCGATCATCACGCCGGCCCTGATCGTGGGCGCCTTCGCGGAGCGGATGCGGTTCAAGGGCATGCTCCTGTTTTCCGCCCTCTGGTTCACGCTCTCCTATCTCCCGATCTGCCACATGGCCTGGGCGGGCGAGGGGTCGCTGTTTCACGGCTGGGGCGTGCTCGACTTCGCCGGCGGCACCGTCGTGCACGTCAACGCCGGCATCGCGGGGCTCGTCACGTGCCTCCTGCTTGGCAGCCGCAGCGGGTATCCCAAGCAGGTGATGCGGCCCCACAACCTGCCCTTCGCCGTGATGGGGGCGGGCATGCTGTGGGTGGGCTGGTTCGGCTTCAACGCCGGCAGCGCCCTGGCCGCCAACGGCACCGCCGCCATGGCCCTGCTCGTCACCCACATCGCGGCCGCCACCGCGACGGTGGTCTGGATGGGGATCGAGATGGTCGCCCACGGCAAGGCCTCGGCGCTCGGCGTGGCGACCGGCGCGGTCGCGGGCCTGGTGGCGATCACGCCGGCCAGCGGCACGGCCGGGCCGCTGGGGGCCGTCGCGATCGGCGCGGCCTCGGCCGCGGCCGGCTACTACTTCGCCACGAGCGTCAAGCACCGCTTCGGCTACGACGACTCGCTCGACGTGTTCGGCGTGCACGGCGTCGGGGGGGTGGTGGGGGCGCTTCTGACCGGCGTCTTCGCCGCCACCGAGTTCGGCGGCTCGGGCCTCGCGGAGGGCATGACGATCGGCAGCCAGGTGTGGGCCCAGGCCAAGAGCGTGCTCGTCACGATTCTGTGGAGCGGCGTGGTGTCGGCGGTCGCCTTCTTCGTCGTCGACAAGCTCGTGGGGATGCGGGTGCCGATCGAGGTCGAGCGGGGCGGCCTCGACCTAGCCGAGCACCAGGAACAGGCCTACGAGATCGTGTAGGGATGGCCCATCCAGCCGTAATGCCGCGGTTCGTCCTGCTCGAACACACGGGCCACCCGGACGATCCGGCCGGGCGGCACTATGACCTTTTGCTCGAGGAGCCGGAGGCCTGCCGCACCTGGCGGCTGGCGGAGATTCCCGTGGCCGGCGGCGAGCCCGTGGCCGCCACGCCGCTGCCGCCACACCGCTTGGCCTGGCTCGAGATCGAAGCGGGCGAAGTCTCGGGAGGCCGAGGTTTCGCCCGGCGGGTGGATGCCGGCACGTATGCGCCGGCCGCGGGAGGGGAGGTCCGCTTGAGCGGCGCGCGGCTCGGCGGCCGGCTGCGGTTCGAGCCCGCCGAAATCGGCTGGCGAGCGGTGCTCGACTGAGCGAACGTATCATGGAGGCTCCCCCAGGAGCGTTCCATGAAGCCGCGTGAAGTGCTCGCGCTGTGTCGCGAGAAGGAAGTCAAGGCCGTCGACCTCCGGTTCGCCGACTTTTTCGGTGCCTGGCAGCACTTCACGATCCCCGTGGGCAAGCTCGAGGAAGACACCTTCGCCGACGGCCTGGGCTTCGACGGGTCGAGCATCCGCGGCTGGCAGTCGATCAACGAGAGCGACATGCTGCTCGTGCCGCAGCCCGACACCGTCTTTCTCGACCCCTTCGCCACCACCCCCACGCTGGCGATGATCTGCGAGGTGCAGGATCCGATCACGCGGGAGGACTACTCCCGCGACCCACGAAACGTGGCCCGCAAGGCGGTGAACTATCTCAAGAGCACCGGGATCGCCGACACCTGCTTCATCGGCCCGGAGGCCGAGTTCTTCGTGTTCGACGACGTGCGGTTCGACCAGAACGCCCACGAGGGCTACTACCACGTCGATTCGGCCGAGGCCGAGTGGAACCGCGGCCGGGGCGACCGGCCCAACCTCGGCTACACGCTGCGGCACAAGGAGGGCTACTTCCCCTGCCCGCCGTCCGATCAGCTGATGGACCTCCGCACCGAGATGATGCAGACGATGATCGCCTGCGGCATCGACGTCGAGGCCCAGCACCATGAGGTGGCCACGGCCGGGCAGTGCGAGATCGACATGCGCTACGGCGAGCTCGTGCGGATGGCCGACCAGATGTGTCTCTACAAGTACGTGGTGCGGAACGTGGCCCGGCGGCACGGTAAGACGGCCACCTTCATGCCCAAGCCGATTTTTGGCGACAACGGCTCCGGCATGCACACCCACCTCTCGCTCTGGAAGGACGGCCACCCGCTGTTCGCCGGCACGGGCTACGCGGGGCTCTCCGAGATGGGGCTGTACGCGATCGGGGGCATCCTCCGCCACGCGCCGGCCTTGCTCGCACTCACGAACCCGACCACCAACAGCTACAAGCGGCTCGTGCCGGGCTACGAGGCCCCGGTCAACCTCGCCTACTCGCAGCGGAACCGCTCGGCCGCCTGCCGGATCCCGATGTATTCGACAAGCCCCAAGGCGAAGCGGGTCGAGTTCCGTTGCCCCGACCCGACCTGCAACCCCTACCTCGCCTTCGCGGCGATCCTCCTGGCCGTGATCGACGGGATCCAGAACAAGCTCCACCCGGGCGACCCGCTCGACCGCGACATCTACGACATGCCGCCGGAGGAACTCGCCGGCGTGCCCAAGGCCCCCGCCTCGCTGGCCGAGGCCTGCGACTGCCTGGTCGCCGACGCCGATTTTCTGCTGCGGGGCGACGTGTTCACCGACGACGTGATCAGCACCTGGCTCAAGTGGAAGCGGGACCGCGAGATCGCCCCGATGCGACTCCGCCCGCACCCGTACGAGTTCTGCCTGTACTACGATGCGTGAACGGCCATCCATGGCCCGTTCACGCTTGGCGGCACTCCGGCCTTCGGCCGCTGCCGCCGGCCGCACCTCCGGGCGGCCGTGTTCGTGCGCGTTTCTGGCGCGAGGCGTCCGTTTCGACGAATCGACGTGGCGGCAGTGGGAGAGGTTCCATCGGACACCCCAAAGGACTGCGAGGGGCAAGCCCATGCCGGGCGAGCGGCGTAGGAAACCGAGCGCAGCAAGGATTGCGAAGCGAGGTTTCCTCCGAGCGACCGGAGGGCAGGATGCCCGCAGGGAGCGTCCGGCGAGCCGGCATGGGCTTGCCCCGAGCCGCGCGCGCGACAGGCCCTTACCAGCAGGTCTTCCCGCCATTCACCGCGATCGTCTGGCCCGTCACGAAGGCCGACTCGTCGCTGGCGAGATACACCGCCGCCCAGCCCACGTCGTCGGGCTTGCCCCAGCGGCCCATCGGCACGGTCGCCAGGTAGGTGTCCTTGTCGGCCTGGGGGTCGCTCGCGTGCCGCTCCACGGGGATCCAGCCGGGCGCGATCATGTTGACCGTGATCCCGAAGGGGGCGAGCTCGTGGCACATGCTCCGCGACCAGCCGGTCTGGCCCCCCTTGGCGGCCACGTAGGCCGAGAAGGGCGAGACGCCGAGGTGAAACACCTCGCTCGTCACGTTCACGAGCCGGCCGTGCCGGCGGGCCTTCATGCCGGGCAGGGCCCGCCGGGCCAGGAGATATGGGCTCTTCACGAAGAAGTCGAGCATCTCCTGGTAGAAGGCCCAGTCGTATTCCTCGATCGGCTTTTGCGGCTGAGGAGGCGTGGCGTTGATGACGACCACGTCGACCGGCCCGAGCGAGCCCTCGATGGCCGTGAACATCTCGTCGATCTCGGACTCGCTCGTGACGTCGGCCTTGTAGAGCGCGGCGGTGACGCCGGCGGCCGTGAGCTCGGCCAGGGTCGCCTCGGCCCGGGCGGCGTTGTTCGCGTAGTTCAACGCGACCCGCGCGCCGGCCAGGCCCAGGCACTTCGCCATCGCCTTGCCCAGGCCGGTCGAGGAGCCGGTGACCAGCACGGTGCGGCCGGCGAGCGAGAACGGGGGCGTCGCGGACATGGTCATCAGTTTCTCCAGGTGGGGTTGGCCGCGAAGTGTACCGCAGGCTCAGCGGATCGCCGGGGCCCAGGCCTGCGTGAGGTGATGGATGATCCCGGCCACCGCCCCCTGCCGCTTGCTCGAGCGGGTCGGCGTGATGGTGCAGTCGGCGAGCGATGCGGTCAGCGTCCGCTGCCGGACCCGCTCGACCACCCGGGCGAACCGCTCCGGCGACCCGGCCAGGAGTGTGCCGTGCACGAACAATGCCGTGGGATTGAAGATGTTGATCACGGCGGCGATCGCGATCGCGAGGTATTCGGTGACGGTGCCCACCGGTCCGGCGAACGCACCGAAATTTTTGGTGAGCAGGAGTTCGACCGCGGCCGCGTCGAGCGGCTGGCCGACCTGCTCCGACACGAGCCGCACGAGCGCCGCGTCGGTGGCCAGCGTCTCGAGGCAGCCCCGATTGCCGCAGCCGCAGCGGATGCCGTCGGGCACCACCGTGATGTGGCCCACCTCGCCGGCCATGCCGCTGTGGCCGGCCAGCAGCTCGCCGCCGCTCATCACGCCCAGCCCCAGGCCGGTCGCCACGTCGAGCATCGCGAAATCCCGCAGGCCGCGGGCGTCGCCATAGAGCCGCTCGCTCAGGCACAGCCCGTCGGTCTCCTGGAGCAGGAGGCTCTTCACCTCGAGCCGCCGCCCGAGGTCGCGGGCCGGGTTGCGTTTGTCGAGGATGTGGAGATTGGGTGAAAACACGACCTCCTCGAGCCGCTCGTTGACGAGGCCCGGCACGCTGACGCCGATTCCCAGCGGCGTCGCCGTCGTGGCCTCGAGCAGGCTGCGACATTCCCGGGCGAGCATGTCCTGCAGGCGGGCGTAGGTGGCGGGCGTGGGGAAGCGGCGCGTCCGCTCCTCGGTGACGCGACCATCGAGTCCGGTGGCCACGACGCAGCAGGTGGTGGCGTCGATCACCACGCCGAGCACGGCCGCCGTCTCGGCCGCCATCCGCACGAGCCGCCCCGGGCGACCGAGCGCGGGCACCACGGGGTCGAGCTCCTCGACGAGGCCCCGCTTCAAGAGCGAGTCGACCGCCTTGGAGACCGTCGGGGCGGTGAGCCCGGAAGCGCGGGTCAGCGTCGCCCGCGACGACGGGCCCTGCTGCTGGATCACCTCGAGCAGTCGCCGCTCGTTGATCCGGCGCAGCAGGGTCGATTCGATGCGGTTTTCAGGCGGGGTCATCGATGAAATTGCGGGACCAACGCTCCGGCGTCGGGAGCCCGAAGTTTGCTTTTTAGTTAGAGCACTTTAGAATATCTTTCCGAGGCTGCCATCGGCAAGGTTTGCCGCGGCGGCCGCGAGGCACTGGTGGAGCACCGATGAGCACGTCGCCCACCCTGAAGGCAGCACCCCTGCTGCTGGTGGCTGCTGCCCTGGCGGCGCCGGCAGTGGCCGCTGAGGTCGACTTCGCCCGCGACATCCAGCCGCTGTTGGCGCGTCGCTGCTATGCCTGCCACGGCCCCGACACGAAGGAGGCGGGGTTGCGGCTCGACGACCGCGCCGCCGCGACCGGCGCGCTCGACAGCGGCGGGACCGCGGTCGTGCCGGGAGACGTGGCAACGAGCGAGATGATCGCCCGGATCACCTCAACCGACCACGATCTCCAGATGCCGCCCGAGGGCCCGCGGCTCACGGCCGCCGAGGTCGAGGCCCTGAAGCAGTGGATCGCGGCCGGTGCCGAGTGGCAGGCCCACTGGGCGTTCCGGCCCGTGGAGCGGCCGCCCCTGCCGGCCGGCCCCGCCGGGAAGCCGTCGGCCAATCCGATCGACGCCTTCATCGATGCCGGGCTCGCCGCCCGCGGCCTGGCGCGATCCCCCGAAGCCGACAAGGCCACCCTCCTGCGGCGGGCGACCTACGGCGTCACCGGCCTGCCGCCGACCGAGAAGGAGATGCAGGAGTTTCTGGCCGACGACTCGCCCGCTGCCTGGGAGAAGGTGGTCGACCGCCTGCTCGCATCGCCCCACTACGGCGAGCAATGGGGCCGCCACTGGCTCGACCTCGTCCGCTACGCCGAGACCAACTCCTTCGAGCGGGACGGTGCGAAGCCCCACGTCTGGCGCTATCGCGATTACGTGATCCGGTCCTTCAACGACGACAAGCCCTACGACCGGTTCGTGCTCGAGCAACTCGCCGGCGACGAGATCGCGGAGCCGTCGGCCGACGCCCTGATCGCCACCGGCTACTACCGGCTCGGGCTCTGGGACGACGAGCCGGCCGACCGGCTCCAGGCCCGCTACGACTGGCTCGACGACATCGTCTCCACGACCGGCCAGGTGTTCCTCGGCCTGACGATCAACTGCGCCCGCTGCCACGACCACAAGATCGACCCGCTCCCGCAGCGGGACTACTACGGGATGCTCGCCTTCTTCCACAACGTCACGCCGATGGGCAATGGCGGCGACCAGATCGAGCGGCCGCTGCTCGAGGGGCCCGAGGCCAAGCGGCGATACGACGAGGCGGTGGCCGACCTGAACCGCCGCCGTGACGAGGTGCAAGCCACCGTGTCGGCGATCGAGGCCCGCTTCCGGGCAGCGCTCAAGCAGGATGCCGCGGCTGCAGCC
Organism: Pirellulales bacterium; assembly: GCA_964201845.1. GTDB lineage: Bacteria > Planctomycetota > Planctomycetia > Pirellulales > UBA1268 > QWPN01. The sequence goes on along the minus strand of CAXNGP010000046.1, from coordinate 1,827 downwards.
CCCGGCGGCGACCTCGACGACCTGGCCTTCAAGTTCTACCGCGACTCGTGGCAGAGCCTGCCAAACTTCGACGAGTTCAAGCACGAGGACGAAGGGCCGTTGCCCGGCAACCTGTTCGACATCGCCGCCGCCCCGTCGCTGCGGCCCGACAACTTCGGCTACGTGTTCACGGGCTTCCTCAAGGTGCCGGCCGACGGTGACTACACGTTCTCGCTCGACTCCGACGACGGTACGCGGCTCACGATCGACGGCCGGGTGGTGCTCGAATACGACGGGATCCACGGTGAGGGCAGCCCGCGCACGGCGACGGTGCGGCTGGCGGCCGGACGCCGGGCGATCCGGCTCGACTACTTCCAGGGGCTCCACGGCAAGGGGCTCACGGTGGGCTGGTCGGGCCCCGGCTTCGCGGTGCGGCCGCTCTCGGCGGGGCCGAAGGGGCCGGGGGCGGCGAAGCTCGACCTGGCCAAGGCGATCCGGGCCGATGGCCCCCGACTGCTCGGGCCCGAGGTGATGAAGGAATACACCGCCACATTCCGGGAGCTCGAGCGGCTCAAGCGGGAGAAGGTGCCCGTCGAGACGGCGCTCGTCGTCACCGAGCACGGGGCGAAGGCTCCGGAGACGTTCGTCTTCTACCGGGGCAACCCGCACGCCGAGCCGAAGCCCGAGAACCTCGTCGAGCCGGCCTTCCCCGGGATCCTCGAGCCACCTGCGGCCGCGATCGCGCCGCCGGCCTCGGGCCGCTCCTCGGGGCGGCGGACCGCGCTGGCAACCTGGATCACGTCCGCGACCAATCCGCTCACGGGTCGGGTGCTCGCCAACCGCATCTGGCAGTATCACTTCGGCCGCGGCATCGTCCGCAGCCCCAACAACTTCGGCCTGATGGGCGATCCGCCGACCCACCGCGAGCTGCTCGACTGGCTGGCCGCCGAACTCGTGGCCAACGGCTGGCGGCTCAAGCCCATCCACAAGACGATCCTCATGTCGCGGGCCTACCGGGCCTCCTCGACCGCCGACGAGAAGTCGCTGGCGAAGGATCCGCTCAATGACTCCTTCTGGCGGTTCGACATGCGGCGGCTGGCTGCCGAGGAGGTCCGCGACTCGATCCACGTGGCCAGCGGCGCGTTCAATCCGAAGATGTTCGGGCCGAGCATCTATCCCACCATGCCCCAGGCCGTGCTCGCCACCCAGTCGGTGCCCGGCAAGGGCTGGGGCGACTCGTCGCCTGAGGAGCAGGCGCGGCGAAGCGTCTACATCCACGTCAAGCGGTCGCTGCTGACGCCGATCCTGGCCGACTTCGACCTGGCCGACCCCGACAGCTCCTGCCCGGTGCGGTTCACCACCACGCAGCCCACGCAGGCCCTGGGCATGATGAACGGCGACTTCCTGCACGCCCAGGCGCGGGCCTTCGCCGAGCGGGTGCGCCGCGAGGCCGGTGGCACGAACGCCGACCAGACCGCGGCCATGGTCCGCCGCGCGATCGAAGTGGCACTGGTGCGAAAGGCGACCGACGCCGAGGTCGAGCGGGGCGTGGCCCTGATCGACGAGCTCGAGGCCAAGGACGGCGTCGGCCCGGGCCGGGCGCTCGAGCTCTACTGCCTGATGATCCTGAACCTCAACGAGTTCGCCTATCTCGACTGAAAGGGAGAGATGCCATGAGTGACCCACAGCCAACCGGCCGGGGTGGCTTCTGCCGCCGCACGCGGCGGGAGTTTTTCTGGGAGGCGGGGGCCTCGTTCACGGGGCTGGCCCTCTCCGGCCTGCTCGAGCAGGGCTTCTTCGCCCGTCAGGCCAAGGCGGCGACCGGCATTCCCTTCGCCAACCCGCTCG
>CAXNGP010000045.1:0-10315 GCA_964201845.1 Pirellulales bacterium | reverse complement strand
ATCGCTTCGTGGAGGTTGAGTACGGCGCGGGCGGTGGCCGTCCAGGCGGCGAGTTCCACGTCGTCGAGCGACATGTCCCGCGGGGCGAGGCCGACGGCGAGGAGGGCGCGGGCCGCGGCGTGGTCGGCGGCGTATTCGGTGCGGCGGCGGGCGAGCAGATCCGCCACGAGCTTTTGCTCCGCGGAATCGGGTCGGCGGGAAACCGCTTGCCGCCAGAGGGCGTCAATCCGGGCCGGGTCGTCACCGGCCTCCTTGAGCACCCGCTCGGCGAGGGCCCGGGCCGCCTCGACGAAGGTGGGGTCGTTCAACAGCACGAGCGCGGCTTTGGGGGTGTTCGAGCGAGACCGTGTCGCCGTGCACTCCTCGCGGGTGGGCGCGTCGAAGGCCAAGAGCTGCGGATGGAGAAACATTCGCTGCCAGTGCACATACAGGCCCCGCCGCCACTGCCGGCTGTCGGTGTCGGCCTTGTACTCCCGCTGCGGGAAGTTCAGGTGCCGGTAGTAGCCGGCCGGCTGGTAGGGGTGCACGCTCGCGCCGCCGAGTTGCTCCACGAGCAGTCCACTCGCGAGCAGCGCCGCGTCGCGGACGCCCTCGGCCGGATACCGCCAGCGACCCTGCCGCGCGAGCAGCCGGTTGTCGGGATCGCGGGCGAGCAACTCGGGAGACGCATCCGACGACTGCATGTAGGCCCGGCTCGTCACGATCGTGCGGATCAGATCCCGCAGGTCCCAGCCGTCGGCAAGCTCCATCGCCAAGCGGTCAAGCAGGGCGGGATGGTCGGGGGGCTCGCCCTGGCCGCCGAAGTCGCCGGCACTGCGGCACAGGCCGGCGCCGAAGAACAACGCCCACAGACGGTTGGCTGTGACGCGTGCGGTGAGTTCGCCCACGCCCCCCTCGGCCACCGGCCGGACGAGCCAGCGGGCCAGATCGGCGCGAGTGGCCCGGCCGCTGGTTGGGAGCACGCCCATGAAGGCGGGAATGGAGGGCATGACCACCTCGCCCGAGTCGTCCATCCAGTTGCCGCGGGTCAGAATCCGGACGGTGCGGGGCTCTGTTAATGCCTGCGTGACCATCAGCGACCGCGTCAGCTGCTTCCGCTCGGCCTCGAGGTCGGCGAGCTGCTTTCGCTTGGCGACGATTGCCGGCGGCTCCGGCGGCGGGCCGGTCTCAGCGGCCGGCTGGCTGCCGTCCTTGGTGGCCGCCGCCGGCTTCACGGGAGGTTTCTTCTCGGGCTTCGGCGGCAAGCTTTGCCGCAGCGCCGCGATCTTGGAGTCGAGCGCGGCGGCCCGGTCGCGATCGAAGGGGCCCACCATCGGGAGCTCTGGCAGCCGCGTGGTCGGCAGCGCGTTGGGCGCGCCGCCGAAGCCGGCGTTGCCCATGTGCTTCTCGTCGTCGATGTCGGCGAAGAAGCTGCCCAGCGCGTAGAAGTCGCGGGCGGTGTAGGGATCGTATTTATGGTCGTGGCACTGGGCGCAGCCGACGGTCGCGCCCATCCAGACGCCCGACACGTTCCGGATCCGGTCGGCCTGGTAGATCGCCCGGTACTCCTTGACCTGCAGGCCTCCCTCGTGGGTCGTCTGCAAGAGCCGGTTGTAGGCCGCCGCCAAGACGCGGTCGTCGGGATGCTCGCCGGGCAGGGGCTCGACGAGGTCGCCGGCCAGCTGCAGGATCGTGAACCGGTCGAAGGGCACGTTCGCCAGGAAGGCCGCGATCACCCAGTCGCGATAGGGCGAGGCGGCATGGGTCTGGTCCCCGTGGTAGCCGACGGTGTCGGCATAGCGGACGAGGTCGAGCCACCAGGCCGCCAGCCGCTCGGCGTGCCGGGGCGAGGCGAGCAGCCGGTCTATCAATAACACGTAGGAGTCGGGGGAAGTGTCCGCGAGGTAGGCGTCGACCTCTGCCGGCGTCGGCGGCAGGCCCGTGAGGTCGAAGGTGACGCGGCGGAGTAGCGTGATCTTGTCGGCGTCGGGGGCCGGCGCAAGCCCCTCGGCTTCGAGCCGGGCGAGCACGAACCGGTCGATCCAGGTGCGGGCCCAGGCCGGATCCGTGACGGCCGGGTCGGGGGTGGCGGCCGGCGGCACGTAGGCCCAGTGGGCCGCATAGGGGGCGTCCGCCGCGATCCACTGTTCGAGCAGGTCCTTCTGCGCCGCCGTGAGCACGTGGTTGCTCTCGGGCGGCGGCATCACGAGGTCGGGATCGGACGAGCGGATCCGGGCGACGAGTTCGCTCGCGGCGGGCTTGCCCGGCACGATCGCGGTCAGGCCGCTCTCGAGTTCGCTCGTGGCCGCGGCCCGGTCGTCGAGCCGCAGGCCCCCGCGGCGGTCATGCTCGTCGGGCCCATGGCAGGCGAAGCAGTTCCGCGACAGGATCGGCCGGATTTCGAGGTTGAAGTCGGGAGCCTCGGCCGCGGCCACGAAGCGGGCGACCCCAACGAACGCGGCAACAACGAACGCCCCTACGGATCGTCGAGGGGACGCCCGTCGCAATCGAGCCGGCCTTGCTGGCGAGCGAAGCCAGGGATGGCGAAGCGAAGCCAGCATGGAGTGAGCGGAGGCCAGGATGGCCGCAGCGAACGTCCGGCGAGATGGCACGGGTGGCCCCGGCTCCATGTCGCGACCAGCCGCAGCAATTACAGCAAGTATAGCCCCATTCCGCAGCCCGAGCCGCGCGGCCGGCCGCTCGTTGACGGCCTCTGACCGCGAACGTAGATTCGCGACGGTTTTGCACGGATTTTTCCGCCGCCCGGCGGCCGTTTCCTCGCTGAAAGGTTTCAACAAAGCCCATGTCCAAGTCGTCCAACAAGAAGTCTCCCTCCCGCAAGTCCGCAGGCAAGGATTCGTCGGGGTCCAAGGGGGGGCGGCTGATCTATTCCTTCGGCGAGAAGAAGTGCGACGGCGACGGCACGATGAAGTCGCTCCTGGGCGGCAAGGGGGCCAATCTCGCGCAGATGACGAAGATCGGCCTGCCGGTGCCCCCGGGCTTCACGATCACCACCCAGGTCTGCATCGACTTTTACAAGCACGGCAAGAAGTTTCCCAAGGGCCTCGAGGAGGCCGTGCACGCCGCGATGAAGCTCGTCGAGAAGGAGACGGGCAAGAAGTTCGGCGACCCGAAGAACGCCCTGCTCGTGAGCGTGCGCTCCGGCGCCCGGGACAGCATGCCGGGCATGATGGACACGATCCTGAACCTCGGCCTCAACGACGAGACGGTCAAGGGGCTGGCCGAGGCCACCGGCAACCCGCGCTTCGCCTATGACTCCTACCGCCGCTTCATCCAGATGTACGGCGACGTGGTGATGGGGGTGCAGAAGCGGCACGAGAACGAGCACGAGCCGTTCGAGGAGGTGATGGAGGGCCTGAAGCACCAGCTCGGGATCCACAACGACACCGACCTCACCGAGTCGCACCTCCGCGAGCTGATCAGTCGCTACCTCCGCCTGATCAAGGAGCGGACGGGCAAGACCTTCCCCCAGGATCCGTTCGAGCAGCTGATGGGCTCCGTCGGGGCCGTGTTCGGTAGCTGGATGAACGAGCGGGCGATCCTCTACCGCCGCAAGTACAAGATCCCCGACGAATGGGGCACGGCCGTCAACGTCCAGAGCATGGTGTTCGGCAACATGGGCGACGACTGCGCCACCGGCGTGGCCTTCACCCGCGACCCCGCCACCGGCGAGGACATCTTCTACGGCGAATATCTCGTCAACGCCCAGGGCGAAGATGTGGTGGCCGGCGTGCGGACGCCGCTGCCGGTCGCCGAGATGAAGCACGACGCGATGTTCGCCGGCACCTACAAGCAGCTGGAAAAGGTGCGGCAGACGCTCGAAAAGAAGTTCGGTGACGTCCAGGACTTCGAGTTCACCGTCGAGAAGAAGAAGCTCTACATGCTGCAGACGCGGAACGGCAAGCGGACGGCGCTGGCCTACGTGAAGATCGCCCACGACATGGTCAAGCAGAAGCTGATGACCCCGCGACACGCGATCCTCTCCGCGGATCCCGACGCGCTGTCGCAGCTGCTGGCCCCGATCTTCGACCGCAAGGCCTACGAGGCGGCCAAGAAGGAGGGCCGGCTGCTGACGACGGGCCTGCCGGCCGGCCCCGGCGCTGCCACCGGCGAACTCGTGTTCACCGCAGGCAAGGCCGAGGAACTGGCCCACAAGGGCAAGAAGGTGGTGCTGGCCCGGGTTGAGACGAGCCCGGAGGACCTCCGCGGCATGATCGCCGCCGAGGGTATCCTCACGAGCCGCGGCGGTGTCTCGAGCCACGCGGCGCTCGTGGCCCGGCAGATGGGCAAGGTCTGCGTGGCCGGGGCCGGCGGGATCCAGATCGACTATGCGAAGGGCACGCTCTCCTGTGCCGGCCAGACGCTCAAGGAGGGCGATGCGATTTCGATCAACGGCTCGACTGGCGAGGTGTTCGCCGGGGCGATCGCCACGGCCGACAGCGAACTGAAGCAGGTGTTGATCGCCGAGTCGATGAAGCCCGCCGACTCGGAGGTCTTCCAGTATTACGACTTCATCATGAAGCTCGCCGACAAGCACCGGCAGCTCGGCCTGCGAACCAACGCCGACACCCCCGAGCAGGTTCGCCACGCGATCGCCTTCGGGGCGGAGGGCATCGGCCTGACGCGGACGGAGCACATGTTCTTCGAGGGCGACCGGATCGACGCGATGCGGGAGATGATCCTGGCCGAGAACGAGGAATCCCGCCGCGAGGCGCTCTCCAAGCTCCTGCCCTATCAGCGGGAGGATTTCGAGGGCATCTTCCGGGCCCTCGACGGGCGTCCGGCCACGATCCGGTTCCTCGACCCGCCGCTCCATGAGTTCGTGCCCCACGACGAGAAGGCCCAGGCCGACCTGGCCAAGAAGCTCGGCCTGTCGCTCGAGAAGGTGAAGGCCCGCGTGGCCGCCCTCCACGAGTTCAACCCGATGCTCGGCCACCGCGGCTGCCGGCTGGGGATCAGCTACCCCGAGATCTCGGAGATGCAGGCCCGGGCCGTGTTCGAGGCCGCGGCCAAGGTGCAGAAGGAAGGGGGCCGCGTTCGCCCCGAGATCATGATCCCGCTGGTGGGCTTCAAGAAGGAGCTCGACAACCAGGTGGCGATCGTGCACCGGGTCGCCGAGCAGGTGCAGAAGGAGACCGGCCAGAAGATCAAGTATCTCGTGGGCACGATGATCGAGATCCCGCGCGGGGCGCTCACGGCTGACGAGATCGCCGAGACGGCCGAGTTCTTCTCATTCGGCACCAACGACCTGACGCAGACCTGCCTGGGCACGAGCCGCGACGACATGGGCTCGTTCCTCCAGACCTACACCGAGGAGGGCATCTTCAAGGCGAACCCCTTCGCCTCGATCGACGTGTCGGGCGTGGGGCAGCTGATGAAGATCGCCGTCGAGCGGGGCAAGAAGACCCGCCCCGACATCAAGCTCGGGATCTGCGGCGAGCACGGTGGCGATCCCCACTCGGTGATCTTCTGCCACCAGCTGGGCCTGGACTACGTGAGCTGCTCGCCGTTCCGCCTGCCGGTGGCCCGGCTGGCGGCGGCGCAGGCGGCCCTCAAGGAGTAGGTGGGCCTGGCGCGCGGGGGGTCGGGGTTGCCCGTGCCCGTCGCGCCGGACGCTCCCTGCGGGCATCCTGCCCTTCGGTCGCTCCATGCTGGCTCGCTCTCGGCATCCTGCCTTCGCTCGCCAGCAAGGCCGGCTCGACGGGCACGGGCAACCCCTCCCAGGCCTGTGGGGGGTTCGATGGAACGCGGAGTGCCGCTTCGCTGTTGAACATGGGCGGCAGCTAATCTGTGGCCATGGACCTTTCCCCCCAAGCGCAGGCGCTCGCGGCGATCGTGGTGGCCGTCGTGGTCCTGTGGATCACCGAGGCCCTGCCCCTGGCGGTGACGGCGCTGGTGGGGGCCGTCGCCTGTGTGGTGGCCGGCGTGGCCCCGGCCCAGGTGGTGTTCGCGCCGTTCGCGGACCCGTTGATCTTCCTGCTGATCGGCTCGTTTCTCCTGGCCGAGGCGATCCGGCTCCACGGCCTCGACAGGCGGCTCGCCTTCACGGTGCTCGCGCTACCGGGCGTGGCGGAGCGGCCTGGGCGGGTGCTCGCGGCCGTGGCGGCCGTGTGTGCGACGGCGAGCGCGGTTCTCTCCAACACCTGCGTGACCGCGATGATGCTCGCGATCGTGTCGGGCATGATCGTGGCGATCGAAGAGGCGGGCCGGAAGGCGGGGCGCGTTCCGGCGCCCGGTTTCGCCACGGGGTTGCTGCTCTGCGTCGCCTTCGCGGCGTCGGTGGGGGGGCTGGCGACGCCGATCGGCACGCCGACGAACCTGATCGGCCTGGGCTTCATCCGTAAACAGCTCGGGATCGAAATCTCGTTTCCCGGCTGGTGCCTGATCGGCGTGCCGGTCGCGGCGGTGCTGACGGCGGTCAGCGTCGTGCTGCTGGGCTGGATGTTTCCGGCGGGGGTGCGCCGGCTCGAGGGCGTACGGGCGTTCGTGACCTCCGAGCGGGAGCGGCTTGGCCGCTGGACCGTGGGGCAATGGTCCACCGCCGCCGCGTTCGCGATCACGGTGGCCCTGTGGATCCTGCCTGGGATCGCCGCGGTGGCCGGCGGGCCGGACAACGCCTGGGCCCGGCTCCTCAAGGACCGCATGCCCGAAGGCGTGGCGGCGCTCGTGGGGGCGAGCCTGCTGTTCGTGCTCCCCGGCGGCGAGGCGGGGGGGCGGTGGCGGGCGGCGCTCGAGTGGAGCGAGGCCCGGATCGACTGGGGCATCATCCTGCTCTACGGCGGCGGAATGGCCCTGGGCACGCTCTGCTTTTCGACCGGCCTCGCGGCGGCCGTGGGAGAGTCGATCCGCTGGCTCGTGCCGGGCGGGCCCTGGGGCGGCACGGTGCTCGTGGCGCTGGCGGCCATCGTCGCCGTGGTGACCAGCGAGTTCACGAGCAATACCGCGAGTGCCAACATCGTGGTGCCGGTGGCGATCGCGCTCGGTACGGCGACCGGCGGCGAGCCGGTGGTGGCCGCGCTCGCGGCCACGTTCGCGGCGAGCCTCGGCTTCATGATGCCGGTGAGCACGCCCTGCAACGCGCTCGTGTACGGCACCGGGCGGATTCCGCTGCAGCGCATGATGGCCGCGGGCAGTCTCCTCGACCTGGTGGGCATCGCGGTGATCACCGCCGCGATGCTCTTCGCGGCCCACTTCTGGTACGGATAACGTGCTTCTTCCCGGTTCCTTGCGCCCGTTGTTTTGCCGGGCTTTTCGAGGGGAAACCCTGCGCGGATCGCTGCCTCGTCCATGCCGTCGACGGCCACAACCTTCGCGGGCGACCCGTGGCTGCTCACCACGACGACGCTCGACGAGTCGATCCCGAGGCGGTCGGCCAACGAGGCGATCGAACTTCATCGGTAACCTCTGGGAAGTTATGTCGCCCATACGCCGCTGGCTTTGAAGGCCCTCGCGGGTTGAGCGGGTCGCCCCTGTCTTGCTCTCAACGGGGTTTTTCAGGAAAAGTGCCTGGTGGGGCCTTTCCATCTGCTATGGCAAGCCGAAAACCGCGTGGTTCTCGAGAACGGGACGAGCATCAGCCGGTTCGTTTCACGACCGCGGGAATAAGGCTCAGCGCTACGGAAGCCATGGGAAAACCCGCCACGGTCGCCGGCCCCAGACGCACAACGTCTAGACTATTCAAGGAAATGAATGGCTTGTATGCCGAATGGTGACGTGATGCGTGATTCCGCGCCGCCGGTGTGCGTATGGCTGAAGCGCGATGTGCGCGGCCGCGACCATGCTGCGCTCGCCGAGGCCTGTGCCCGCGCTCGAGGCGGAGCTGTATTTGCGGTGTTTGTGCATGAGCCGGAGGTGTTCGCGCAGCCTGAGTGGGACTCGAGTCACACGGAGTTCCAGCGCAAATGCCTCGGAGACGCGGAGGCCGCCCTTGGAGCAGGATCCGCGGGGCGCTTTTATCCGGCGCTGGCTGCCAGAACTCGCCGGCGTGCCGCCGGCCTATGTGCACATGCCTTGGACGATGTCTGCCGACGTGCAGCAGGACCCGGTACGGCGTTTGCTCCCCCACGATTCCGCCGCAACGAACAGGCGTCTGCCCCAGATACCCGACCCGCAGCGGAGTCTACCATTCGATGCTGACGATGCCGCCGACACGAGTGAACGCGCGGAGCCCACAATCCCTCGGGATCGACGACCATGAATGAACACCCGAGCCTGGCGATCGCCGCAGGCGACACGATCGCCGTGACGGGGGCGACCGGCTACGTTGGTGGCCGCCTCGTGCCCGCCCTGCTCGAAGCTGGTTACCGGGTGCGCTGCCTCGTGCGCGAACCGCGCAAACTCGACGCCCGGCCGTGGCGGAACCATCCGCACGTCGAAGTGCTCACGAGCGACCTCGGTGACAGCGCGGCAGTGGCCGTAGCCCTGCGCGGGTGCCGCGTCGCCTACTATCTGGTGCATTCGATGGTCGCCACGGGGGGTGCCTACGCCGATCAAGATCGAGAGCTTGCGGCCGGTTTCGCCCGGGCGGCCCGGGATGCGGGCGTGTCGCGCATCATCTATCTCGGCGGCCTCGGCGAGATGGGGCCGGATCTGAGCGAACACCTCCGCTCGCGGCGGCAGGTCGAAGAACAGTTGGCGTCGTGCGGAGTGCCCGTCACCACCTTCCGGGCGGCGATGATCATTGGCTCGGGTTCGGCGTCGTATGAGATCCTCCGCTATCTCGTCGAACGGCTCCCAATCATGGTCACGCCCAAGTGGGTGACCACAGAGTGCCAGCCGGTGGCGATCGCCGACGTGTTGCACTGGCTCGTCCGCTGTCTCGAAGTGCCCGAGACGGCGGGCAGAGCGCTTGAGATCGGTGGCCCCGACGTGATGCCTTACCGCGACTTGATGCGGGTGATGGCTGAAGAACTGGGGCTTCGCCGTCGGATCATCCTGCCGGTGCCGGTGCTGACGCCGCGGTTGAGCTCGCTGTGGATCAATTTCGTCACGCCTGTGTCCTACCGGATCGCCCGACCGCTGGCGGAGGGGCTGAAAAATCGCGTGGTCGTGACCGACGACACCACGCAGCGGCTGATGCCCCACCAGGCACTCGGCGTGCGGGAGGCGATCCACCGCGCCAAAGTGAAGATCGATCAACGGGCGGTGGAAACCCATTGGAGTGTGGCGGGGCCGGTTCCGGGCGACCCGGCATGGGCGGGCGGCACGCTATTCACTGACCGGCGGGTGGTCGATATCGAGGCCGATGCCGCGAGCATTTATGCGGCCGTCTGCCGAATCGGAGGGGGCAACGGCTGGTATGCCGGCGACGTACTCTGGCAGTTGCGTGGCTGGATGGACAAGCTGGTGGGCGGCCCGGGGCTGCGGCGGGGCCGGCGGCATCCGGAGACCGTCGAGTTCGGCGAAGCGCTCGACTTCTGGCGGGTGGTGGGCATCGACCGCGATCGGTCGCTCTCGCTTCGCGCCGAGATGAAACTGCCGGGCGAAGCCCAACTCGATTTCGCGATCGAGGACATCGATGCGCACGCCCAGCCGCCTCTGCATCGGCTTGTGATGACCGCCCGTTTTCGCCCCAGCGGCCTGCTCGGGATTTTGTATTGGTATGCCGTCGTGCCGCTGCACGAACTGGTCTTCGGCGGGATGCTCCGAGGCATTCAGAAGACGGCCGAGGCACTTGAGCGATCCAAAGCGCTGCCCGGTAGCGAGCCCCCGGCACAGGATCCCACGCCCGGCTACGGACGCGCCCGCCTGTGGCTGGGTATCAGCGGTGTGGGCACGATCGTCGTCCTGTCGATCGCGGGGCTCGCGCTCGGCCTGCCCGCCCGGCTCCTGCCTCAGGAGGGAGGATCGCTCCGCGGTGAGATGTTCCGTCTGGCCGGTTTCGTACTCGCCTACGCCGGCCTGCATGTGCCCTTCGACCTTTTCGGCGGATATCTCTTGCCGCGCCGCTACGCGCGGCGGCATCCGCCGCTCGGACGCTTCTGGCTCGGGCTGGCCCGTGGAGTGGGCGTCCATTCGATCGTGCTGTTTACAGCGGCATTGACGCTGCTCCTCGCGGGTCGGGCGGGTGGAGCGTTCGGAGTGTTCACGGCCGGGGCGGCCCTCGTGCCGGTGTTGCTCGGGTTGCGGATCGCCGTCGCCACAGCACTATCGCCCCTCGAGCTCACGCCAAGCCTACCGAGTCGAAATGACGAGCCGTTCGGCGACACACCAGCCGCGCCGATGCTGCCGACCTTCATGGGCGAGTCGGACGACGAGGGCTTCACCGGTGCGGTGGTGGGCGTGGTGCGGCCCCAGCTCCACCTCTTGCCGCTGC
>CAXNGP010000044.1:0-10330 GCA_964201845.1 Pirellulales bacterium | reverse complement strand
GGTCCAGAGGAAGTTCTCGAGCGTGGCCGCGGTGAAGCTCGCGTCGTCCACCACGACCACGAGCGGAAACCGCCGCAGCGGATGCTCGTGGTCGATCGCGTTGCAGAGCCGCTCCACGTCGCCGCTCCAGCCCGCCTCGCCAGCCGAGGCCCAGATCGCGGCGTCGCTCGGGGCCGCAAGCTGTGGCCGCGGCTCGATCCGCGGTCCCTCCACGGCCACCACGCCCGGCAGGCAGACGCGGGGATTTGCGAAGCCGTGCGGAAGCGGGATGCCCGCGGGAAGCTCCGTGGGGAGTTCACGCGTCGCCGAGCCCCGCGCCGCGACGACCAGCTTCGAGCCCGAGTTGAAGCCGGAGCCCGAGTAGTCGAGCGTGTCGATCGTGGTCTCGGTATGGAAGTGGCAGTCGCGCCGCCAGTCGGCCCGGGCGAGCAGGCACCCCAAAAACTCCCGCACGTGGTGGGCATCGAGGCCGGGGCAGTCGCCGCCATTCACGATGAAGAGGTATTTGGCGAGCGACAGCTGCCCCTGGCCGAGGATCGCGGAGGCCTGGGTGAGCAGCTCCGCCGGCCGGTCCGACTTCTTCCAGGGCATGTACCGCTCGCTGCCGACGGCGAGCAGGAGCGGGTGCACGCCCGAGGCGTCCACCGCATGCACGCTCGAGATGCCCGGCAGGACGGTGGGGATCACGGGGCCGGTGAGCTCGTGGACGAGCCAGCCGAAGAGCGTGTCTTCCTGGGGCGGGCGGCCCACGACCGTGACCGGCCAGATCGCCCCCTCGCGGTGCCAGACGTGATCGACCCGCATCAGCGGAAACTCGTGCCGGCGGGCGTAGTAGCCAAGGTGGTCGCCGAACGGGCCCTCGGGCTTCGTCGCTCCGGGCGAGACGGTGCCCTCGATCACGAAGTCGGCGTCGGCGTAGATCGCCGGCCGGCCCGGGCGGCGGATCATCGGGATCCGGTGGCCCGCGAGCACGCCGGCGAAGGTCAGCTCGGCCAGCCCCTCAGGCAGGGGCATCACGGCCGACACGGCCATGGCCGGGGAGCCGCCGAGAAAAATAGCCACCTTCAAGGGCTCGCCGCGGGCGAGCGCGGTGGCGTGGTGAAGGCCGATGCCGCGGTGGAGCTGATAATGGAGGCCCACCTCGTGGTCGGGCTCGTACTCGTTGCCCGCCAACTGCACCCGATACATGCCCAGATTCGAGTGTTTGGGAGACGGGCGGTTCGGGTCTTCCGTATAGACGGCCGGCAGCGTCACGAACGGGCCGCCGTCGCCGGGCCACGACACCACCGGCGGTAGTCGCGAGAGCGGCACCGACCGGGCCATCACCGGACCACTCCGCACCATCCGGGGCAGCATCGCCAGGGCGTCATACGGGCTCCGCCAGTAGCGGGCGGGTTTTCGCAGGGCCGCGGTGGGGTCGATCTTGAGTTCGACGAGCCTCCGCACACGGTCGAGCGAGTCGGCGAAGATCCGTTCGATCCGCCGCTTCGTGCCGTAGAGGTTCACCAAAACGGGGAACTCGGTCCCCTTTGGCCGCGCGAACAGCACGGCCGGGCCGCCCGCCCGAAACAGCCGCCGCTGGATCTCGGCGATCTCGAGGTGCGGGTCGACGGGGTGGTCGACGACCAGGCATTCGCCCTCCCGGCGGAGGGCGTTGGTGCAGTCGCGGAGCGAGCGAAATCCCATGCAGCGAGTTCCTTTCAAGCCCCGATATCGTAGGCTGCTCGGCGAATCCCGTCCGCGTGCCCCGCTCGACTGGATTGGGTACCATGCCCCATCCCGCAGGACGCGACCCATGGTCAAGCTCACCAGCACCTATGAAGGCGGCCTTCGCTGTCGCGCCAGCCACGTTCCCTCCGGCACCAAGCTCGTCACCGACGCGCCCGTCGACAACCACGGCAAGGGCGAAAGCTTCTCCCCCACCGACCTGGTGGCCACGGCGCTCGGCGCGTGCATGATGACGATCATGGGCATCGTGGCCGATCGCCGCGGCCTCGATCTCGCCGGCATGACGGCCGAGACCGAGAAGGTGATGACGTCCGCCCCGCCACGGCGGATCGCCTCGCTCAAGACCACGATCACGATCCCGTTGCCGGCCGACCACGAGCACCGCGGGGCCCTCGAGCAGGCGGCCCTCACCTGCCCGGTTCACAAGAGCCTGCATCCCGAGATCGACGCGGCCGTCGAGTTCGTCTGGACGGGCTGATGGCGGTGAAGGAGCTTCGCGGGATGCGTGCCAAAGTCCACTCCAGCGCCGTCGCGGTCCTGCTGCTCGCGACCCTTACCGCGGTTTCCGCCGCCGGCGGCGAACCGGCCGCCGACCTGCTCGTCAGCCGCATCGCGGTGGGGTCCTGCGCCAAACAGAACCGGCCGATGCCGATCTGGTCGGCCGTGAGCGGCTTCAAGCCCGACGTCCTGCTGATGCTCGGCGACAACGTCTACGGCGACACCGAAGACATGGCCGTGCTCCGGGGCACCTACGACCTGCTCGCCGCAGACCGGGGCTTCGGCGCGATTCGCAATACGGTGCCGATCGTGGCGATCTGGGATGACCATGACTACGGCGTCGACGACGGGGGCCGGGAGTATCCGAAGCGTGCGGAGTCGCAGCAGGTGTTTCTCGACTTCTTCGGGATTCCCGCCGACGCGCCGGTGCGGAAGCGGGAGGGCATCTACCGCCAGGTCATGGTCGGGCCCCCGGGCCGCCGGGTGCAGTTCATCTGCCTCGACACGCGCTGCCACCGCTCGCCGCTGCACTCGATCCCCAAATCGGAGCGGGTCAAGGGCAGGGGACCGTACACCCCGAGCCCCGACCCCGAGGCCACGATGCTCGGGGCCACCCAGTGGGAGTGGCTGGCGAAGGTGTTGCGCGAGCCGGCCGACCTGCGAATCGTGCTCTCGAGCATCCAGGTGGCGAGCACGGAGCACGGCTGGGAGCACTGGGGCAACTTTCCCGCCGAGCGGGCCCGGCTGCTGAAGACGCTCCGCGAATCGGCGGCGGGAGTGATCATCGTCAGCGGTGACCGCCACTCGGCCGAAATCAGCAGGATTCCGGCCGGCGACGACGCCCTCGCGTATCCGCTCTACGACCTCACGGCCAGCAGCCTGAACCAGCCCAAGCGGGTGGACGGCGTCGACGAGCCCAACCGCCACCGCGTCGGCGAGCGGTTTCATGGCGCCAACTTCGGCTCGATCGAGATCGACTGGGAATCGGCCCAGGACGGCGGCTCCCCGGCCGTGCGGCTGGCGATCCACGACGTCGACGGCAAGGTTGAAAGAGAAGCGACCATCAAGGCTCAGGAACTCGACCCCTGAGAACCAGATGTCGGGAACGATGGTGTTCGCCACCGGCTCTGCGAGCATCCAAGCCCCCGGCGCGAGCCGGGGGACGCGAGCCGCACGGCGGCTCGCCAGCGTCTGGCGAAGCTCGGGCGAGCCTTCGGCCCGCGTCCCCGGGCTTGCGCCCGGGGCTTCTATGAGCACAGGGTGGGCCGCAAAAATGATTCCCACGCGCTTGTCCCCCTCGAGCTGACCACCGCCCCTTCTGCACTCATGCCCGACCTGTTCGCCGCCTCCCGCGCCGCCAATGTCGCCCGGGCCGCCCCGCTGGCGGCCCGGATGCGACCTCGCCGGCTGGCCGACTATGTGGGCCAGGAGGCGATCGTCGGGGCGGGCAAACTCCTGCGGCGGCTGATCGAGGCCGACCGGCTCGGGTCGGTGATCCTCTACGGCCCTCCCGGCGTCGGCAAGACGACGCTCGCCGAGATCATCGCCACCGAGACGCGGCGGCGGTTTCTCGAACTCTCGGCCACCGCCTCGGGCGTGAAGGAAGTCCGCGAGGTGATCGAGGCGGCCCGCCGCCGGCTCGAGGACGACGGCGAGAAGACCTGCCTGTTCATCGACGAGATCCACCGCTTCAACAAGGCCCAGCAGGACGTGCTCCTGCCCGACGTCGAGAACGGCGTGATCGCGCTGATCGGTGCCACCACGCAAAACCCATTTTTCGCCCTCACGTCCGCGCTCGTCAGCCGCAGCCGGATCTTCGAACTCGCGGCGCTTTCCCCGGCCGACATCGGCACGATCCTCGATCGGGCGGTCGTCGATCGCGAGCACGGCTTCGGCCGCGAGGCGATCACGCTCGATCCCGCGGCGCGGGCGTTTCTCGTCGAGACCTCCGACGGCGACGCCCGCCGGGCGCTGGGCGCCCTCGAGGTGGGCGTGCTCTCGAGCCCCACGCGGCCGCTCGCCTTCACGCTCGACCTCGCCCGCGAGAGCGTGCAGCGGAAGGTGGTGGCCTACGACTCGGGCGACACGCATTACGACTGTGCCAGCGCCCTGATCAAAAGCATTCGGGGCAGCGATGCCGACGCGGGCCTCTACTGGCTGGCCCGGATGCTGGAGGGGGGCGAGGACGTGCGGTTCCTGGCTCGGCGGCTCTTGATCCTCGCCAGCGAGGACATCGGCAACGCCGACCCGCGGAGCCTGTTGATCGCCGTGGCCGCGATGCAGGCCACCGAGTTCGTGGGGCTGCCCGAGTGTCAGCTCTCGCTCGCCCAGGCCGTCACGTATCTCGCGCTCGCACCCAAGAGCAACGCCTGCACGACCGCGATCGCCGCCGCCCGGCGGGATGTCCGCGAGCAGGCGGTGATCCCCGTGCCGACGCACCTGCAAGACAAGCACTACGCCGGGGCGAAGCGTCTCGGTCACGGCCAGGGTTACGCCTATTCCCACGAGCATCCCGATGGGATCGCCGCGCAGGACTATCTCGGCGTCGAGAAGACCTACTACGAGCCGACCGACCGGGGCCTGGAACGCGATTTGGGCGAACGGCTCGCCGAGATCAGGCGGCGGCTGCGGGAGGGGCGGCCGGAGCCGCCAGAGGAGCCGCCGCGGCCGGCAGCGTCCTGAGTTCGGCGGCGATCTCCCGCCCGAGCACCTGCTCGAGCCGCTCGAGGGCCCGGGCCACGGTCGCGCCGTCGAGCACGCGGTGGTCGGCGATGACCGTCACGCGGCAGCGGCCGGCGTCGTCGAGCGGACCCTGGCAGAGGCTGGTCGTGCAGAGCGTGGGATGAAAATGGTTGCCGGCGGCGTAGCCGGCCAGCGACGACATGCTGAAGGTGCCGATCCGCCCCGGCCGCTTGGCCGAGGCGGAGTTCATGTTCCAGCGGAGGATCGTTCGCCGGAGCCAGCCCGGCACCATCTCGAGCTCGAGCTGCCGGCGGAAGATCTCGTCGACGGGGGCCGTGGCATGGCGGTCGATGAAGGCCTGCACGGCGGCCAGCGGGAGCGCGTCGGGCGCCGCGAGCCGGGCGAAGAACAGCCGGTCGGCTCCATGCTCGTCAGCCCGGTTGATCGCCAGCGTGGCCACGCTCTGGCTCGCCGTGGCCAGCCGCGGGCGGAGCCTGCCCACGAGCCAGCTTCGCAGCAGCGGCGTCTCGCGGGCCACCAGCGCGTAGGCCTTCAAGAAGCAGGCCGCCCAGCCGATGCGTCGTGCGGCCGCCGCCCGGGCGTCGGCTACGACCGCCAGCCGCATCTCCCGGTCGACGGGGAACAGCGGGATCGCGCGGGCGAGGACGGCGACATCGTTGACCGCGCCGCGGCCGACGGGCAGCCGGGCTGTGGTGACGGTGGGCAGCGGCATCGGTGGACCGATCGCGGGGCGGTTGGCGAGGGTGGCTGGCACGGGGATCGCGGCGGGATCGTAGAAAAAAACCGCCGGTCCCGGTAGGCATTTTTTTGGCGGTGAGGGCCGCATCTTCGCCGCGGGGCAGCCGGTCGCCGGGCCGGTGGTTCTAGGCCGCGCCGGTGGTTCTAGACTGCTCCGAGGGGCACGGCGGTCGCTCGCTTCCCGTGCGCTGGCCGCCTTGCCCGCGGCCCGGTGACCCCGCGGAACTCGTGCCATGCATCTCGTCGGCTGCGGTTGGATGATCGCGGTGGCATGTGCCGTCGTTCCCGCGGCGCATGGCACCGCCGCCGGTGCGGAGCCGCTGCCCGCGGCCGCCCTCGCCGCCCTGGATCGGGCGATCGCCGCCATGGCGGCGATCGCGACCGAGGGAGGCTGGGTGTGGCGCTACTCGCCCGACCTCGAGGATCGGGCCGGCGAGTCGCGGGCCTCGCCGACGACGATCTGGGTGCAGCCGCCCGGCACGCCATCGGTCGGGATGGCGATCCTGCGGGCCCACGCCGTCACCGGTGATCCGCGACACCGCGACGTCGCCCTTGCGGCGGCCGACGCGCTCGCCACGGGTCAACTCGCCTCGGGGGGCTGGGATTATTCGATCGACTTCGATCCCGCGCGGGCCGGGCGTGTCTTGCGGCGAACCGACAGCGACTCGACCACGGCCCAGGAGGTCGCCCGGCGATTCAACGTGAGCACCTACGATGACGACACGACGCAGGCCGCGATCCGCTTCCTCCTGGCGGCGGTCGATGCCTGCGTCGGCGCCGACGGCCCGCGGGAGCGGCGCATCCGCGCCGCCTGCGATCACGCGCTCGCGAAGCTGCTCGAGGCGCAGTTACCCTGCGGAGCCTGGCCGCAGCGGTACGACGGCATTCCCCGCGGCCCGGCCGAGCCGCCACGCCGGGCCACGATTCCCACCGACTGGACGCGGGAGTGGAGCAAGGACCGCTATGAGCGGCTTGCCACGCTCAACGACGACGTGTTGCTCGACTGTATCGAGACGCTTCGCGAGGCCCATCGTCGTCGCGGCGACCCCGCCTTCCTCGCAGCGATCCGGCGGGCCGGCGACTTCCTCGTGGCGGCGCAGTTGCCCGAGCCGCAGCCTGGCTGGGCGCAGCAATACGACGGGCGGATGCAGCCGGCCTGGGCCCGGGCCTTCGAGCCGCCGGCCGTCGCGACGCGGGAGACGACCGGCGCGATCCGGGCGCTCCTGGCGGTCGGCGAGGCGACGGGCGACCGCCGCTATCTCGAGCCGATTCCCCCGGCGCTGGCCTGGCTCGAGCGGTCACGGATCGGGCCCGACCGTTGGCCGCGATTCCTTGAACTCGGCACCAACCGGCCGATCTACGGCGACCGCGACGGCAGAATCCACTCCTCGCTTGACGCGATCAGCGAGGAACGCCGCCGCGGCTACGGCTGGGAGGGCTCGTTCGGGGTCTCCGCGGCGATCAAGGCGTA
This sequence comes from Pirellulales bacterium, assembly GCA_964201845.1. Taxonomy (GTDB): domain Bacteria; phylum Planctomycetota; class Planctomycetia; order Pirellulales; family UBA1268; genus QWPN01. The sequence goes on along the minus strand of CAXNGP010000044.1, from coordinate 3,192 downwards.
TCGCAAGGCGCTCGAGTCGGAGCCGCCGGCCCGGCCCGCGTCTGGCCCGACGACCGAGGAGCGGGCCGCCCGGGCCCGGTCGCTCGAGCCACGGGTCCGCGCAGTGATCGCGGCGCTCGACGGCGACGGTCGCTGGATCACGCGGGGCCGGGTCACCGAGAAGTCGAAGGGGCTCGAGTCCGCCGACCGAATCGAGACCGCGACCTTCATCGCGAATCTGGATGTGCTCGTGGAATACCTGCAGGCGATCCGCTGACGATCGGGCCACTGCGCCCGCTCGTCGGGGCTCGGTACACTCGGCTTCCATGCGGGTGGTCGTGCAGCGGGTGAGCGAGGCGGCGGTGGCGATCGACGGCCGGGAGGTCGGGCGAATCGGTCCGGGCTTGGCCGTGCTCGTCGGCGTGGAGACGGGCGACACGCCGGCCGACTCGGCCTGGCTCGCCGCCAAGCTCGCAGCGCTGCGGATCTTCGCCGATGACGAAGGCAGGATGAACCGGAGCGTGCGCGAGATCGGCGGCGGGCTGCTCGTGGTCAGCCAGTTCACGCTCCATGCCGCCACCGCGAAGGGCAATCGTCCGGGCTTCACGCGGGCGGCCCGGCCCGACGAGGCGATTCCGCTCTACGAGGCCTTTCTCGCCGACCTCGAACGGGAGACGGGCCGGCGGCCCGAGCGGGGCGTGTTCGCGGCCGACATGCAGGTGAGCCTCGTCAACGACGGGCCGGTCACGATCCTGATCGACACCCGCGCCCGGGAATGACCGCGCAGGGGACTGACCCCCTTCACTCCGATTGTCCTTTCAGGCACTGCCGCCGGCGGGCAAGTGACGACGCGTGCGGCCATCTGCCGGTAAGCGGAAGCCCGGTCTCCCCCGTGGCCGCGTTGACTCGGTGGTGTGCGTCTGTATACTTCCGGGTGGCGTTGCCACAATCGTCTCGTCGAGCGTTTCCCCGATGGCCACGATTCCTTTCCCCGCCCCGTCGCGGCATCTCATCTCGGTGGATGCGTTTCACCGGATGGGCGAGGCGGGCATCCTCGGGCCCGGTGACCGGGTGGAGCTCATCAACGGGGAGATTATCGACATGTCGCCGATCGGGGTCTTGCACGCGGCACTCGTGGCACGTCTGGCTTCATGGTTCAGCCAGAAGCTCGGCAGGGCGGCGGTCGTGTGGTGCCAAAACCCGCTGCGGCTCGACGACCTCAGTGAACCTGAGCCCGACATCGCGATCCTCCGGCCCCGGGCCGACTTCTACACGACGTCTCATCCGGGGCCGGCCGACGTGCTGCTGGTCATCGAGGTTGCGGATACGAGCCTCGCGTATGACCTCGGCACCAAGGTGCCGCTCTATGCCCGGCACGGCATCCCGGAGGTCTGGGTGATCGACGCGGCCACGCGGCGGACGCAGGTGTTTCGCCAACCGGTTGGCGGTCGTGAGCCCGGCCCTTCGGCCGGCAGTGGCTACGCGACCGAGGTGAGCGTCGAGCCGCACGAACCGCTCGCGTGTGCCGGCGTGGTCGATGACGCCGGAGGCCGGTTGCTCGTCGAGTTGTCCCGGCTGCTGCCCACGCTGGGCTGACCGCAGTCGCTGCGGAAATCGGCGGCCCTGAATCCCCGCGGGACAGGTGGTTTTTCGGGCCCACCCACAAAAATCCCCTTCGGCGTCGTTCTCTTCTCAGAATGGCACCCGATGGCGAAGTCCGACCCCGACTGGCAGACGTGGTACGACGCCCACGCGGCGCGGCTCGTGCTCTACGCGCGGCAGTGGCTTCCCGAGCGGGCCGACGCGGAAGACGCGATGCAGGCGGGCTTCGTGAAGTTCTGGCGGAGCCGGTCGCGGCCCGAGGCGGCGGATCTGCCGCTCTTGTTCACGGCCGTGCGGACCGCGGCGCTCGACCTCGCCAAGGCGCGGCGCCGGAGGACCGGCCGCGAGCAGCGGGCCGCCGACACCGCCCCGACGGCCTGGTGGGATGGCGACACGCTCGCCGAACGGGAGCGGGCCGACGTCGTCGCCCGGGCGATCGCGGCCCTGCCGCTCGAGCAACGCGAGGCGATCGTGTTACGGATCTGGGGCGGCCTCACCTTCGCCGAGGTCGCCCGCACGCTCGACGAGAACATCAACACGGTGGCCGCACGCTACCGGGCCGCGCTGACCAAACTCCGAGACCTGTTGCCTGAGGCTTGCCATGACGCCGAGTGACGCCCCCTTCGACGACCATGCCGACCAGTCGGCTCAGGCGAATCAAGCCGCCGACGAACGTCTCTCTGCCCAACTCGCCGGGCTGCGGCCGGTCGAGCCGGGCCCGGGCCTGAGGTCGCGGATCGCGGCGGAACTCCCGCTGCCCGGTGCCGACTCGTTCGAGACGCTCGCGCGCCGCCGGCGCGTCCCGGTCGGCGAGCGGCTCGCGTGGGCTGCCGGCGGGGCGGTCGCGGCGTCGCTCGTCTTCCTGCTCGGCGGGGTGGTGCCGTCGGGCCGCGAACAGGCTCCCGTCGCCGCGGTCACCGCCGTCGACTCCGTGCCGGCCGCAGCGGCGCGACCGTCCCAGGTCCGCGACGAGGCCCTCAGCTGGTCCGACGAGGGCATCCGGTTCGTCGACGAGTTCACCCCGGCCCGGGTCCTGCGGCGCAAGGTGATCGAGCGGCACGTGGCCGGCGACGGCACCGCCGAGGTGCGTGTGCCCCGCGAAGACGTCATCTTCCTGCCGGTCGCCCTGCGCTGACGATCCGACCGCACCGACTGTTTCCGTCCGTTTCCTGCTTGATCCGCGTTGCGTTCCGCCTTTTCCCGCGTTCCCCTTTCCTCGGTTCAGGAGTTTGCCATGCGATACGCCACCGCCCGACTCACCCGCCAGCTCGCGCTGATCACCGCCCTCGCGGCCTTGCCCCCGGCCCATGGTGCCGACGACGTGGTTGCGGAGGAAAAACCCCCCGTGGCCGCCCCGCAGCCCCAGGTGCGGATCATGCCGCCGCGGATCCGAATCCAAATGCAGCAGATGCAGCAGCTGCCGGGGCAGGCGGCGGCGCCGGTCGCGGGCGAGGTGCGGCGTGAACCGTATCTCGGTCTCGTCACCGGTCCGGTGGCGGAGCAGGTGCGGGCGCAGCTCGAGATTCCCGAGGGGATCGGTCTGGCCGTCGAGGCGGTGGCCAAGGACGGGCCGGCGGGGCGGGGTGGCGTGAAGAAGTTCGACATCCTCCG
>CAXNGP010000043.1:0-10418 GCA_964201845.1 Pirellulales bacterium | reverse complement strand
AAGATCGTCGACCCGGGGATCGGGCAGGCTCTCGCCGCCCGGCTCGTGGAGCGGAAACTGCCCGGCGAGCCCGAGAATGTTCCAGGGATCAACGGCGGCCCCGCAGCCGACCGCGCGAAACAGGAGGTCGGTGGCCGCGTCGAGTTCACGCAGCGCCGCCGCGCCGTCACCCTTGCGCCAGGCCGTCCGCCGCGCCGCCACGACGTGGCCGGTGATCCTGGCGAACAGGCGGGCCGAGGCTGCCGGCACCGCGCCGGCGAGTCGCTCGGCGGCCGCTGCGCGACCGAGCCGGGCCATCACCGCCGCGAGCGACACGCTCTCCACCTGCCGAGCCCGGCGGCCGGCCAGGATGGCGTTGATGTGTTGCCGCACGCCGCCGAAGGGCTGCCGCAGCCGACGGGCCTCATCCTCGAGGCGATCGCGATGGGCCGGCGGCAGGCGGCCGAGCAACCAGCGATAGAACGCATCGCGGTAGCCGGCGATCCGCGGCAGCAGTTCGCCCAGGCCCAGAGCCGCCTGCGTGGCGGCCGGGCCCCGTCCCGACAGGCCCGAGGCCATCAGGATCACACCCGCCAGCACCGCTGCCGACTCGAGCCCGAGCTCCGCGGCAGTGGCTGTCTCGCGGCCCGCCCGCGGCGCCTCTCGTGGCCAGGCGAGGATCCCGTCGAGCGTCGCCTGCTGGAGCACCATCCGGCGGTACCGACCTTCCTCGTCGATCCGCTGCGGATCCCACAGACCGAACAGATAGTTGGGCCGGCTCGCGGCCGGATGCATGAAGTCGAAGGCCCGCGGATCGAGCGCCAGCTCCTCCATCGCGTCGAGGTCGAAGTCGGCCTGATGGAGCAGATCCGGGGGCGCGGCGGCCAGGATCTCGATCGCCCCGGCGACGAGGTCGCGGTAGCGGCCGTGGGCCGCTCCGGCGCCGGCGACATACAGCGGCACCGGCCGCACCCGCTCGTGGGGATAGGGCTGGGAGAGGCGGCCGTTCTCCAAGACCGCCACCGGTCGCCAGCCCACGTAGTCGTTGAGCCGCTCGAGTGCGGCCGCCACGAGCCGCTCGTCGTCGTCCGCCGGCACCTCGCCCGCCGCCAGTTCGCCGAGCACCGCCTGGGCCGCGGCCATCACGAAGAACGGCCGCTCGACGCCCCCGGTGGGCTGATGTTCGAGCAAATCGGCATGGAAGCGTCGCAGGGCGGGCAGCAGCCCATCGAACACCAGCCTCAGCATCGCCCGGGCCTGGCTCGCATCGCGGAAGGCCGGCTGTGTGGACTCGAGTTCCCGGAGCCGCCCGAGCAACGACTCGTTGGCTCGCGGGGCCGCGTCGGGCCGTTCGACGACCAAACCATCGGCCGCGGGAGGCTCGAGTGCGGCGTACAGCTCGCTCATCGCCCGCCACACGCTCGGATCGAAGGCGCCCGATGAGAAGTTCAGGTAGCCGACGACGGCGGCGGCCGGGTCCCGCGTGCCCCGCGGCGAATCGTCGGATGCCATGCGTGTGCGAACCTGCTTCGAGTCGCCGAAACCAAACCCCGGAGGCCGCGGGGGAGGGCCGGGACGGGTCGCTGGCCAGGGCCCGCGACCGCACGACCGGCAGCCGTGACACGACCGTCACGATCGTGACGCAGTCTAGCATTTTTGCGACGGGAAAACGGTGAACTATCCTTGCTCCGGGTCGGGTCAGCGGTGATTTCTCACCCGTCGCACCCGTCGCCCAGCCTGCCGCCCATCTCCCCTGGAACGCGTTCCATGACCGGCCCGCTCGTCCGTCGCGCCTGCGTCCTCGTGGCGGCCGCCATGCCGCTCCTGGCCGCGACCACCGCCCCCTCGATCGCTCGCGGGCAGTCGTGCCTGTGCGGCACGGCGGCCGACGACTTGGTCGCGGCCCGGCTGGGCCTCGAGCGGGAGTGGGTCGTGCAGGTGCCGTTCGACTCGGCGGCCTGGCGGCTCGAGCACGTGGTCGTGGGCGAGTCGCTCGTCGTGGCCCAGGGGGGCGACGGCAGCGTGGCCGCCATCTCGACCACGTCGGCGGCCGGCGCTCCACGCCGCGGCACCGTGGCCTGGTCCTATAGCCTGGGAAGAGGCACCGCGCCGATCGAGGCGGCGGGCATCGGCCCCGAGATCGTGACGATCGCCCGCGGCCGCGACCTCGTCGCGCTCGATGCCGTGACGGGCGCGACCCGCTGGGAGCGGTCGCTGCGGACCGTGGCGTCGAGTTCGGCCGTGCCCTCGGCCGGTTGGGTCTACGCGCCGCTCGATGCCAACGGCATCCAGCGATTCCCCGAGGATCCGCTGGCCAGGCCGGTGCCGGTCGATGAGCCTGCCGGGGCCGGCAAGCCGGCGGCACCGCCGGAAAAGCCGGCCACCGGCACACGGCCCGGCGAGCCCCTGGCGCCGATCGAGATCAGCAGCGACGGCGAAGTGGATTTTCCTCCCCTGCCGTTCCGCGGTGGCATCGTCTGGTGCAACACCGACGGCCAGTTGGCCGCGATCGTCCGCACGACCGATGCCAGCGAGCGGCTCGACTTCGACCTCGGCAGCCCCGCCGCGGGCCCGCCGGTGGTGAGCGGCGGCGACATTTTCGTGGTCACGAAGGCGGGCGACGTCGCCAGGATCACCCGCTCGCCCCGCGGGCTCACGGCGAACTCCGGGGTCGTGCCGGAGAAGGACAAGGACGGCAAGGAGACGAAGCGGCCTTACACCGGCTGGCACCACGTGATCGAGGAGGTGCCCGACGGGGGCCCGCTGGTGGGCGGCGACACGGTCGTCGTCTCGCTCGGCCCGGCCGGCGTGGCCGCGTTCGCCGCCGCCACCGGCGACCTGCTCTGGCAGGAGCCGGCGATGGGGCGACCCGTGGCGATCACGGGCGACCAGGTGTGGTGCCTCGAGGCGACGGGCTTTCTCGTGGCCCGCGACCTGGCCACGGGCGTCCGCCTGGGCAGGCTTTGCCTCGGCTGCTTCACGATCCCGATCGTGAACACGACGAGCGAGCGGCTCGTGCTCGCGAGCCCCGGCGGGCTCGTGGTCTCACTCGCGCCGCGGCGCACGGTGGCCGCCGAGCCCCCCGTGCCACAGCCGCCGGTGCCGCAACCGCCCAGCCAATAAACATTCCGCCGGGCCATCGGCCCGCGAGGGGTGACCCGTGCCAAGCGAGCGGCGTTGCTGGCCGAGCGCAGCAAGGATTGCGAAGCGAGGCCAGCATCGAGTGATGCGAAGGGCAGGATGCCCGGAGCGAACGTCCGACGAGTTGGCACGGGCCACCCTGAGCCGCGTCACCCGCGACTCGGCCGCACTGGCACCCGTTTGGCCGGATCCTGGCGGTAGGCTTCTGCCAGGAGTTCGTAGAGCGTCGCGTCGTGCCGCAGCAGGCGGTGCGGATCCTGAAGGAAGCACTCGCTGGCGACGGCGAAGAACTCCGCGGGGCTCTCGGCCGCATAGTCGTCGAAGGCGACACCGCGGCCCTCGTCGAGCAGGTCGTCGAACCGGTCCCGGCAGACCGCGATCGTCTCGCGCCAGCGCCGGACGTCCGCCCGCGGCAGCGGCGGGATGCCGTCGATCTCGCCGTCGAGCAGGTCGACGAGGTGGGCACATTCGTGGATCACCACGCTCCGCGGGCCGTCCCGCAGCCGCGCCCCATCCCGCACGCCCGACCAGGAGAGCACCATGCTGCCGCCCCCCCAGGTCTCCCCGAGGCGGGCCTCCTGCCACTCGAGTTCGCCGCCGCCGGCCAGCGGCGTGACCCGGGGCACGAGATAGTCACCGGGATAGACGAGCACCGACTGGAGCCGGTCGAACCACTCTCCGCCGAACCCCAGCGTCACGAGCCCCGCCTGGGCGGCGATCGTCACCCGCACCTCGTCGGTGATCTCGAAGCCGCGGCAGCCCTCGAACCGCTTCTCTTCGAGGAACACCGCGACCCAGCCGAGCAGGTGCGTCGTCTCGTCGGCGGCGAGCCACTCGGCCTGCCGCACGCCCCGCCGAATGATCTCCCGCCAGGCCGCCGGAAAGGGCCGTTCCTGGATCACCCGCCGGCGGCGGGTTCGCAGCCACCCGAGCATCAGCGCCTCGACTGGAAGGGCCTCGCCTTGCCGGGCGGTCAGGGAGACGGCGGCCCCAGCGGCAGCCGCCGCGAGAACAGGTCGATCGCCAGGATCAGGCAGCCGACCGCCAGCGCCGCGAATGACAACAGCAGCATCGCCGTGTCGGTGTTCATCGGGCCGCGTGGCTTGTCGTCGTCGTCGCTCATCGTGCCCGCCCCGCTCAGGCTTTCAGTCGCGTGGTCACCCGGTCGCCCCGCTGCACGACGCCGCGGGCGTAGGACTTCACGAGCCGGGCCACGGCCCGGTCGGAACTGACGCTCGTCACCACCGCCCGACCGACGTATTCGCCGCCGCGGTAGACCTCGAGCACGTGCTCTGTCTGCAGTCCGTCGTCACTGCCGAGCGAGACCTCGATCGAGCCGGAGGCCACCGCGATCACCTGGCCTTCGAGTTCGGGCACCCGATCCTTCGGCAGACTGTCGAGGTCGAGGCCGCTCTGCTTGAGCAGCAGCCGGGCGTTCACGACCTGCTTCTCGAGCTGCGCCTTGCGCTCCTCGGCGATCGCCAGGAATGACTTCGACTCGGCCAACTGGGCCGAGAGCTCGGCCGAGCGGTCGACCTGGCTGTCGACCTTGGCCTGCTGCGCGGCGATCTTCTTGGTCAACTCGTCCACCTGCCCGCGGGCCGCCTCGAGATCCTTGGTCGTCTGCTCGAGCAACGCGACCTTCTGCCGCTGGTCCTCCTCCCGCTTCTCCCGCTCCTCCTTGAGCGCGATGAGCTCCTTGTCTTTCTGGACGATCGCCGACTGGAGCTTGGCCATGACCTGGTCGCGGGCCTGCTCCGACTCGGCCACCTGCTGCTGGAGGCGATTGATCTGGGCGTCGAGCTTGGCCCGCTCGGCCTCCGCCTGCTCGAGCTGGTGCTTGTACCCGGGCAGCTGGCCTGGCAGGCAGGCCTCGGGCTTGCGCTCGACCTCATCCTTCCAGTTGACGTGGGAGAAGTAGATGGCGCCCGCGAACGTCATGAGCACGAGGCTCATGATGAACACGGCGAACAGGAAGATCTTCCCGATGATGTTCATCGCACATGCCTCATCGCCGGCGGGGGTGGATGGCTCCGGCCCCGCGTTTCCCCGGAATCTTCATTGTCGACCGGGGCCGGCCGCCGGGGCAAGCCGCCGCGTCGCCAGCCATTCGAGCGCCAGCACCGCCACGACCGCCAGGGTCGCCCCGGCCGGTAGGGTTCCCGTAGCCAGCCAGGGGCTCCAGCGGCCGTCGGGTCGGACGGCGACGCGGAGCGGGGCCGCCGCTCGCCGGGGGCCACGGGCCAGCAGCCGGCCCGAGCCGTCGATGGCGGCCGAGAAGCCCGTGTTGGCGGCGATCACCAGCGGCGTCCGCACCTCGACCGCCCGGAAGATTCCGGCGGCGAGGTGCATGTCGAGTTCGCTCGACCCCCAGAACCAGCCGTCGTTGGTGAGGTTCACGAGCACGTCGGGCCGGCGGCCGGCCGCCGTCAGCCGCCGCACGAGGCTCCGCACCGCCCCGGGGAGGGCGGTCTCGTAACAGATCGTGGGCGCGAGCCCGAAGTCGTTCACCTCGACCACGACCGGCGCCGTGCCCGGTGTCAGCCCGCCCGGCAGCGGCGTGAGCCGGTAGAGCACGGGGAAGCGGTCGCCGAACGGCACGTATTCTCCGAACATCACCGGATGCATCTTGTCGTAGCAGGCCCGGGGCCGGCCGGCGGCGTCCAGCACCAGGGCCGCGTTGTAGTGCTCGGCGCCGCCCGGAGCCCCCGGGGTGAGCCGCTGGCGGTCGAGCCCGACGATCCAGGTCGTGTCGTACCGCCGGGCGTAGACGGCCAGGGCATCAAGCGTCTGCCGGGCGATCGCCGCACGGCCACGGGCCTGTCGGGCGGCCGGGTCGCCGGGCTCGGTGACCGGCCCGAGCAGTTCGTCGAGCACGGCGTCGGAGAGCACTTCGGCGGGATCGACCTCGAACAGCGACCAACGCCACATCGTCTCGGGCCAAACGATCACGTCGGGACGGTCGGGAAACGCCGGATCGGCCAGGCCGGCCATCGTGACGTCGTCGTAGTGCGCGAGCACATCGGCCGCGGCGGCCGGGTCGTGTTTGAGCTCGGTGTCGATCGAGCCCTGCACCAGCAGCACATCGAGTGCCGGGCCGGTGGCCGGCGCGGTGGCCAGCCGCCACTCGCCGTACGCGACGCTCGCCGCGACCACGGCCGCCGCAGCCACGGCCTCACCGGCTCCCCGCCGCCCCGGAACCAGGCCCCAAACGGCGGCGAGCGCCGTCGCGATCCCCGCCGCCCCCGCCATCACGATGCCACCCACGCCAACCTCGCCGACGGCGTCGGCGGCCTGGATGAGCGCGGTCCAGCGCCACTGCGTGTGACCCAGACCCGCGAAGGTGAAGCCACCGAGCAAGCTGCCCCGCAGCTGCTCGCAGGCCACCCAGGCGACCGTCGCCGCGGGCACCAGCGGCCACCCCCACCGGTGCACGAGCCGCCGCGCCGACCAGATGAAGAGCGGCAGGTAGCAGGCGAGATAGGCCGAGAGCAACAGCCAGCCGAGCGCGGTGGCCGGATGGGGCAGCCGCAGCCAATGGATCGCCGGCAACCAATACGCCAGGCCGCCACACCACGCGGCGAGGAACGGCCGCCGCAGCGGAAGCCCCGGCCGCACGACGACGGCCAGCCACGGCAGCGGAGCGACCCAGGCCAACGGCCAGAGGTCGCAGGGAGGCTGCGCGAGAACCATCGCCACACCGCCACCGACCAGCAGCCACCAGACCGCCGCCGACGGTGGTCCGGATGCCGATCCCACGTCACCCGTACCGGCCGCGCCGCTCATCCCGGCGCCTCGGTCGAGGGTCGTGCCACCGCGGTGCCGGCAGGGGGCGTCTCGATCTCGGCGACGGTCGCGCCGGCAGCGACCGCCTCGTCTTCGTCGACGAGCTGGGCGGCGAGCCGGCCGCTCACCGGCGCCTCGAGATCGATCGTGACGCCGCCGGCCACGAGCTCCAGCACCCGGTCGCCGGCGAGCACCGCCGCGCCGGCCGGCACCAGCCACAGCGACACGACCACCGGCACGTCGCCCAGGCCGAACTCGGGCACGACCAGCGGCACCCGTCCCGACGGCGGTCGGTCCATCGCGTCACCGCTGCTCACGAAGCCAGGCCAGCACGACGCGGCCCACGGCCTCGAGCGACTCCGCCGCACACTGGTCGGGCGTGTCACGCGTCGTATGCCAGGCCGGATAGTCGAAGTCGATGATGTCGCAGGTCGGGATCCGGCCGATGTTCCGCAGGGGAACGTGGTCGTCTTCCACCTCGTGCAGCGGCCGGGCCACGAACTGCCGCACGCCGAGCCGGCTGGCCACGGCCCAGATCTCCTCCACGATCGGCCGCGTGTCGGGCCAGGTGACGCTCTTCCGCTCCTGCCAGATCGCCAGATCGCGGTCGGCCACCATGTCGACGATCACGCCGGCGCGGTAGACCGGCCCGTCGCCCGCCCGGCGGGCCGCGGCGTACTGCCGGGCGAAGTAGGTCGACCCGAGGAAGTAGGGATCCCGCGGGCCCACCACGTACTCCTCCGCGTCGAAGAGCACGAAGTCGACGCCCGGCCCGGGCACCGCCTCCATGAAGCGGCCGAGTTCCATCAGCAGGGCGACCCCGCTGGCGCCGTCGTTGGCGCCGATGAACACCCCCCGCGGATCGACCGGGTCGCGGTCGGGAAAGGGCCGCGTGTCGTAGTGCGCGCCCAGCAGGATTCGCTCGCTGCGGTCGGGATGCCAGGTGACGATCAGATTCTCCATGTGGACCGGCTCGCCGGTGCGGCGGTCGCGGACGCGAAAGGCCTGTCCTGAGACGCTCGCCCCCGCGGCCCGAAAATGCTCCGCCACGAGCGCCCGTTGCCGCCGCATGGCCTCCGAACCGCTCGGCCGCGGGCCCAGCCGGCAGATCGCCTCGAGGTGGGCGAAGGCCGCCTGGCCCGAGAACGCCGGCGGATCAGCCGCCCGCGCCGCCGCAGCGGCGACCAGCAGCGACGCGATCAGGACGAGGCGACAGGGCACGGAGCACCGGCGGGCATGGAACACGGGCGGAGCCGATCGACCCCGGCAGTGTATGCCGGAAGAACCTCGACCCGGATGGCCACTTTCCCGGGCAGGTACACTCCGCATCCGGCGCGGTGCTCCAACCGCCGGCCCACAGGTCCCTCGGCTCCCCGAAACCCATGGCCTTCCCCGCTCCCTACGCGAGACCAGTGGTTCGCCGCGCCTGTCGGCTGCGACGGATCCTGGTGGGGCTGGCGACGATCGTGGCTGCCGGTCCGCTGGCCGCCAGGGCGGGTGGTGGTCCCGAGAACCTGTTCCTGGTCGTCAACCCGACCAGCAGCGACAGCATCGCCGTGGCCAACGCATTCGTGGCGGCCCGCGGCATTCCTCCGATCAACGTCTTCATGCTGCCGTGGGCCGGCAGCAAGGAGAACACGACCCTCGGGCGGTTCCGTGACGAGATCCTGACGCCGATCCTCAAGGGGATCGACTCCCGCCGGCTCGCGCCGCAGATCGATTGCATCGTCTACTCCGCCGACTTCCCCTGGCGGATCGACTTCGCCGAGGCGCTCCCGCCGGAGCTCGCGCAGAAGGACCCCTTTCCGTCCGGCTCCCTGACGGGGATGACGATGCTCTTCGGGGCCATCGCCAGCGGCACCCCGGCCTGGCTCGACCCGGAGAGCAACGACTACTACCGCCGCCCCAGGCCCGACGGCGTTCCCCCGGAGTCGGTCGGCTTCCGGAGCTGGTATGGCTGGGGCGACGACGGCCGGCTCCTCGAGGCGGGCGGCAGTCGCTACCTGCTCGCCGTGATGCTCGGCGTGACGGCGGGCCGGGGCAACACGGTGCGGGAGTTGGCGACCTACCTGGAGCGGGCCGCGGCCGCCGACGGCACCAAGCCCCGGGGAACGATCTACCTGATGACCAACGGCGACGTGCGCACGACCACCCGGTCCGGTCCCTTCCCCGCGATCGTCAAAGAGCTGACCACGCTCGGCGTCAAGGCGGAGATCGCCTCGGGCACGCTGCCGCAGCGCAAGCGGGACGTGGCCGGGCTGATGACCGGCACGCCGTCGTTCGACTGGGCCGCCAGCGGCAGCACGATCCTGCCGGGCGCGATCTGCGAAAACCTGACGAGCTTCGGTGGGATCTTCACGCCGTCCGCCGGGCAGACGCCGCTGTCGGAATTCCTCCGCGCGGGCGCCGCCGGCTCGAGCGGCACGGTGGTCGAACCGTATTCGATTCAGGCCAAGTTCCCGCACCCGTCGATCCACGTCCACTACTGCCGGGGCGCAAGCCTCGTGGAGGCCTTCTACCAGTCGGTCAGCGCCCCCTATCAGCTGCTGGTGGTGGGCGACCCGCTCTGCCAGCCCTGGGCGGATATTCCCAAGGTGGACGCGGTGCTGGCCGGCACCGAAGGCCCGCTCGGCCCCGGCGCCGTCCTCTCGGGCAGCGTCGAACTGGAGCCGCGGGCGGTGTTCGCGGCGGACGGCTCGGCGGATCGCTTCGAGCTGTTTGTCGACGGCCTCCGGGTGGCCGCCTGCGGCCCGGGCGGACGGCTCGCGCTCGAGACCGCCCGCCTGGCCGACGGGCACCACGAACTGCGAGTCGTGGCGATCTCGGCCACGCCGCTCGAAACCCAGGGCCGGACGGTGATTCCCGTGATGTTCGCCAACCACGGCCGGACGCTCGTGCTGACCGCCGCGCCGCAGAACGTGCGGCTGGACGGCAGCGTGCGGGTCACGCTCGAGGGCGAACAGCTCGACGGCGTGCTGGTGTTCGCCACCGGCCGCGTGCTCGGGCGGCTTCAGGCCGCGGCCGGGGCGATCGACGTGCCCGCCGCGATGCTCGGACGCGGACGAGTCACGCTTCACGCCACCGGACGTGCCGGCCGAACGCCGGCCGAGATGGTCAACGCGGTGCCGGTCACGGTGACCGTCGGCGAGTAGCCAGCTCCACGGCTGCAGGGGCATCCCTGCCCCCTGCAGCCTTGGCGGCACTCCGGCCTTCGGCCGCTGCCGCCGGCCGCACCTCCGGGCGGCCGTGCTCGTGCGCGTTGTGGCGCGCGGTGTTTTTGCAGACGAATCGGGCCGCCGCGGGGCGGCGGCCGGAGCCGACGCCGGGACGGCGCGAAAGCAGCGCGGCCGTGTTCGTGCGCGGGTTTGGCGCGCTGCGTCCGTTCAGACGAATCGTTGTAACGCCCCGTCAACCGTTTGACGGCTCGGGGTTGCCCGTGCCAGCCGAGCGGCGTTGTCAGCAAGCGCAGGCAGGATGCCGAAGCGCAGCTGGCATCGAGCGACCGAAGGGCA
>CAXNGP010000042.1:0-10434 GCA_964201845.1 Pirellulales bacterium | reverse complement strand
CGGCGCTGGCGGGCTGGCCTGCGCCCCTGGCGGCGATTCAGATCCTGTGGCTCAACCTCGTCACCGACGGGCTGCCGGCGCTGGCGCTCGGCCTCGAGCCGCCGGAGGCCGACATCATGGAACGACCGCCGCGGCCGCCACGCGAGGCGGTGATCACGCCGGCCCGCGGGGCGTTGATCCTGGCCCACGGCCTGATCGTGGCGGCGGTGTCGCTGGCCGCATTCTGGTGGACGTGGGGCGGCGATCCCGGCCGGCTACCGCATGCGCGGACGGTGACCTTCTGCGTGGCGGCCTTCAGCCAGCTGTTCTTCGCGATCGGTTGCCGCAGCGACCGGGTGACGGCCTTCGAGCTCGGTTTCTTCACCAACCCCTGGCTGCTGGGGGCGATCGCGGTCTCGATGCTCCTGCAGGTGAGCGTCGTGACGCTGCCCTACGCCCAGGACGTGTTTCAGGTGGGCTCGCAACTGGGCCACGACTGGCTCGTCGTCGCCGGCCTGTCCGTGGTGCCGGTGACGGTGATCGAGCTGGGCAAGTGGGCCTGGCGGGCGTCATCCCCCTTGCTTGCGCAAGGGGGCTTGGATGGCGCTCAATAAAAGCCCCCCGGCGCGAGCCGGGGGGATGCCGGGTGGCCTACGCTTCACCCGTCGTCGCGCCTGCTTCCGTCGTCACTTCCACTCGTAGGCCGTGAGGCCCTCGAGGTCGCGGACGTAGAGCTCGCGGCCCTCGACGGCCAGATGGGCCCAGCTCTCCTGCTCGGCCACCTTCGCCTCGCCCACGAGTTCGAAGGCCTCGGGCGTGGCCCGGATCAGCCGCAGGTCGCCCGTCTCGTCGAGCGCCAGGATCCGGTCGCCGGCCGCCACCATGCTCCAGTACTTGCCGAAGGGCTTCGTGATCCAGGCCTCCCTGCCGGTGGCCAGGTCGAGGCAGGCGAACCGCTGGTTGCGGAGGTGCACGTAGGCGTGGCCGCCGATCACGATCGGGCTCGACATGTAGCCCTGCACCTTGTTTCGCCACAGCTGCTCGACCGGCTTCTCCGGCCGGTCGGGATCGACTCCGAACAGAAAGGAGCCGCCGCCGTAACTGGTCGTGAACACCTTCCCGTCGTGCACGGTTGGGGTGACGATGTTCATGCCTCGGAAGGCCTCGACGCCCGTCTTCCAGAGAACGGTGCCGGCCTCGGGATCGACACCGGCCAGGTCGTTGCGGGTCTGGACGAGGATCTGCGGCACTCCGTCGAGCACGGTCACGGATGGGGAGGAGAAGGCGCTCCCCGACATTCCACCGCCGTCGTCGAGCACCCGCCAGACGATCTTTCCGCTAGCCTTCTCCAGTTTGACGAAGCCCGCGCCGGCCTGCACGTAGAGGTGCGGGCCGATCACGAGCGGGCTCGAGACGAAGCCGAACGCCGGCAGCGGGCTCTTCATGGCCTCCATGAAATCGACCCGCCAGAGTTCCTTGCCGGTGGCGGCCTCCAGGCAGACGAGCACGTCCCGCATGCCGGCCACGAAGACGCGGCCTTCATCGACGCAGGGAGTGGCCCGGATCCACGAGCCGTTGGAGGCGGCGAAGAAGGGCACGCTCATCGAGCCCTCCCACTCGACGTGCCACCGCTCCTGCCCGGTGGCCCGGTCGAGGGCTCGGACGTGTTCCGTCTGCTTGTCGCGGGTCTCGGTGACGATCACCAGCTCGCCTGCCAGCACCGGCCCCGAGTAGCTCGGGCCGAGGTCGACCCGCCAGCGCTTCCCGAGCCGCTCCGCGGCCAGGCCGTCGGGCCAGTCGGCCGCGGCCACGAAGCCGTCTCGGCCGGGTCCGCGCCACTGTGTCCAGCCGGGCTCGGCGGCGGAGAGCGTGGTGGCGAGCGCCAGAGCCACGAGCGGCCCACATGCCCGGTGAGGAGTTGATGGAATCATGGCCGTGGGCCTCCCGGAAGCGCGTGCGATGCCATAGCATAGGGCAACCGTCCTCGGAGAGCGCAGCCATGTCAGAGCCCATCAAGCGGATCCTCGTCGGCCTCGGCACGAGCCGCACCGCGGAGAGCGTCACCGCCCACGCCCTCGAGATCGCGAAGCCCCGCCTTGCCGAACTGGTGGGGCTGGCCGTCACCGATCCCGTCCGGCTCGAGTGGACGGGGCCGCGGCCGATGGGAGTGGGCGTGGAGGAGCAGACGGCCGAGCTGCGGAAGTCGCGGTATGAGCGGGCCCAGGCCGACATCGCCGCGGCCCGCGACACCTTCTCGACCCGCTGCCGGGCGGCCGGGGTGGCCCACCGGGTGGACGAGGAGACGGGCGATCCCTTCCATGTGGCCGAGGATCTCGTCCGCTACCACGACATGTGCGTGTTCGGGCTGCGGGGCCTGTTCGAGCACGACGTCGTGCCCGAGCCGGTCGACGCCCTGGAGCGGCTGGTGTCGGCGGGGGTGCGGCCGGTGCTGGCGGTGGCCGAGGAGTTTCGGCCGATCCGGCGGGTCCTGGTGGCGTATTCGGGCTCGATCGAGAGCGCCAAGACCTTCAAACATTTCGTGCAGTCGGGGCTGTATGCCGATGCAGTGGTGCGGATCGTGCACTTTGGCACCGAAGAGGCCACGGCCCGGCGGCGGCTGGAGAAGTCGGCCGGCTACTTCGCGGCCCACGGCCGCGTGGTGGATACCGACCATTGCAGCGGCGACGCGGCGGGGGAGCTCGTGCCCTACGCGGAGGCCTGGAAGGCCGACCTGATCGTGGCCGGCAACAGCTCCAAGAACCTGCTCTTGCGGAAGCTGTTCGGCGAGACGGCCCTCAAGCTCCTGCGGGAGAGCCCACTGCCGTTGTATCTCGCCCAGTGACCGGGCTCGGCAGTGACACGTGGCGGGCGCCCAAGCCCGCGTAGTCTTCGGGGGTGCAGGAAAACACGATCACCTGGAGGCCTCGGTCGGCGGCCAGGTCCAGCAGCCGCTGGAGTTTCTGCTGCCGGTCGGCATCGGCGTTGGTGAAGGCATCGTCGAAGATGATCGGCAGCGTGCCGTCGTGGCCCTCGGCGAGGATCTCCGCCATCGCCAGCCGAAAGGCGGCGCCCACCTGCTCCCGCGTGCCGCCACTGAGGCTGGAAAAATCCCAGGTCACGTTGCCAAACTCGCCGCGGGCCACGGTGAGACTGCCGAACGCGTTGCCGGAGTAGCCGATATCGACCGCCGTGTCGGGCCCGAGGATCGTCCGCAGATAGTCGGCCACACGGCTGGAGAGCGGGGCGACGAACTGCGTCTCGACATCCCGCTTCTTGGCCGCGAACAGCCGGGCCAGGAGTTTCGTCGCCTCGGCCTCCCGGCGGGCATTGGCCAGTTTGGCGGCGGCGAGCCGGCGCCGCACGGCTGCCCGCGCCACGTCGTCACGCGGGTCAGCGGTGCCCTCGCGCCGGAGCTTCTCACGGGCCACTTGCCGCGCGGTCTCCGCATCCTGCCGCTGCGAGCGGAGGTTGGCGATCGCCCGCTCGAGCCGGTTCTGCTCCCGGCCAAGCAGGTCGGGGGCGAGCGCGACGAGTTTGTCTTGCGTGGCCTTGGCAGCCGCAGCGGCGCCACGGGCCCGTTCGGCCCGCTCGTGGATCGTGGCGGCCCGGTCGACGCCGAACCGCTCGGTGAGCAGGCCTTGGCGGGCCTTCAGCGAGTCGACGGCACTGCGTGTCGCCTGGATGGAATCGGCCACCTGCCGGCGGGTGGCCGTGGTCTCGTGGTGCCGCTTCCGGGCCGCGGTGGCGGCGGCACTGGCCCGGGCGGCGGCGGCACTGGCGGCCTCCCGGGCGGCGTGGGCGGCGACGAGTTTGGTGTGGATGGCGGCTTTGGCGGCCTCGGCCTGCCGCATGGCGGCCTCGATGCCGACAGCGCAGGCGTCGACCGCGAGGGGGAACTGGGCATCCAGGTCGAAGCCGGCGGGAGCGCGGCGGCGGATCTCGCCTTCCACGCTGCCGATCTTGCTGACGAGGGCGTCGAGGTCGCGGCGAGCGGCGTCGCCGCCCAGGCCGTCGATGGCGCCCTGCTGGGCGACCGCCTCGGCCTGAATGGCCTGCAGTCGGCCGAGGGCGTGTCGGGCCTTTGCGACCGACTCGATCGAAAGGCTCGCCAAGGCCGCGGCGAGATCGCGGTCGGCCGTCTGGCTGGCTCGCGTCGCGTCGGCGAGTGACCGGCCACCGCCGGGAGCGATCGTGAACACGGTCTCGCTTCCCGGCAGGCCCACCACGAGTTCGCTCTCGGCCGTGATGGTCACGGCCGCGCCCGCGGCCAGCGGCTCGCCAGCGAGGCGGGCCAGACCGGGGCCGGCGGTGAGTTCCACTTTGGTCGCGATCGCGTCGAGCGTCGCGGCGGCGGCGTCACGGGCCCGCTCGAGCTTGTCGAATCGGGAAACGTCATCGGCGGTCAGCGCGGGGAGTTGCTTTTGCTCGGCGGCGAGTGCGGCAAGCTTCTCGCGCAGCGCGGCGATCCGGTCGCAGCGGCCACCGAGCCCGAGTCGCTCGACGGTCAGCCGGGCCCGCTGCTCGCACAACTCGAGAAGAGCCACGGCCGTGGCTGCCTCCTGCTGGCGGGTGCTGGCGGAATCCACCTCGTCGAAGGCCGTGGTCAGGGCGGCCGAGGCCGCCGCCTCGGCCGCGGCGAGCTCGGTCAGCCGGGTGGTGGCAGGTTCGATCGATTGCTCGAGCGTGGCGAGCTGCGCCGTGCAGTCGGTGATCTCGGCGTCCGCCGTGAGGATTTCGTCGTGGGCGGCCGTGGCCTCGCGGGCGTCGGCCTGCTCCTCGGCGAGGCGGATGCGGAGGTCGCCGACCTCACGCAGCTTGGCGATCACGTCGGTGAGTTCGACGGTGTGGGTCGCGAGTTTCGTCTCGGCGGTGGTGATCGTGCGGTCGGCCGTGGTGATCGTCTCCACGGCGGCGTCGAGCATCTCCACGAGCGCGGTGGCGGTGGCGAAGGCCGCGTCAGCCTGCTGGCTCTCCTCGCCGGCCCGGGCGAGGCCGGAGCCCACCTTGATGCCGCCGTCGTGGCGATAGATGGTCGCGTGCCCGGCGTCGATCTCGCGGCCGGCCCGCGCGTCGAGCGACGACTCGAGCACGCCGCCCCCCCCGAGTCGGCCGAGCCGGTCACGGAGCTGCTCCGCCGGCTTCTCGGCGTTGGCCGGGGCGACGGGGTCGGATCCCGAGGTGCCCTGCCAGACCCAGAGATGAGCCCACTGCATCTTGAGGCGGCTGTCGGCCACCCGGCTGCCGAGATTCTCCGCGCGCAAGAGTTCGTGGATTCGGGTCTCCGCCTCGTCGCCCTGAAGGGTGCGGCCGCCCCCGGCCGGGCCGCCCGAGCCGGCGGCGGGACCTTCGTCGGAGAGGATCGTGGAGGCTGCGGCGGCGGTGGCCGCGAACGTCTTCTTGATCGTGTACTTCCGGCCGCCGGTTTCGAAGCCGAGCGTGACGGTGGGGTGGCCCGCGTGGAGGTCGGAGCGCATCGCCTTGTGGGGCGCGCCGGCGCCGCGGCACTTCAGGAAGAAGGCGTTGTGAATCGCCTCGACGAGCGTGCTCTTGCCGAACTCCTGATTGCCGCCCACGACCGTGCGAGACGGATCGAAGTCGACGCCGGCATGCTTCAGGATGCGGTAGTTCTCCACGACGACCGAAAGGAGTTTCATGGGGCGGTCTCCTCGGCGGGTAGCACGGCCGGGGAGGCGGCGGCGGGCTCGGCGCCGCCAGAGGCCGTGGTCGGGCGGTCATCGCCGGCCTCGCCGTCGGCCGCAGTCACGAGGGCGTGGAGCATGTGGATCGCGCGGCGGACGACATCGGGGTCGGGCGGGCCTTCGCCGCCGGCAGCGGCGACCCCGCCCTCGAGCAGCGCGACGAGTTCGGTGGCCACGCGGGCGATGATCGGGTCTCCGGGCCGCTCGGCAAGCTCGCGAATCTCGTCAGGGGACGGGGCGAGGACGGTCTGGTCGTCGAGGTCGAGCCGCAGAAGCCGCGCCGTCCACGACTCGACGATCCGGTCGAGCGCGGCCCGCTCGGCGAGCGAGACGCTGCCGCTCACCTCCAGCCGGGCAAGGCAGGCGTCGAAGCCGGCCGCTCCGGTCGCGATCGGCCGCGTGGCGTCGGTGAGCCAGTCGTCGAGTTGCCCGGGGCCCTCGTCGCCGAGGGCTGCTGCATGGACGATCCAGCGAAAGTGCCCGGTGGGCACGGGCTCGATCCGCGGCTCCGTTCCCCGCGAGACGGTGACCACGGCCACGTGGCCCGGCCGCTGCCCAGGCTTGGGAAAGCGGTCGATCTCGGGCGCTCCGCTATAGAAGGCCTTGGGGCCGGCGGCCAGGAAGCCGTGCCAGTCGCCGAGGGCCAGGTAGTCGAGCTCCGCGAGCGGGAGCCGGTCGAGGGCGAGCGTGTTGATGCCGCCGCCCACCTCCTCCTCGTCGGCCTGGCTCATGCTGCCGGGGCCGATGAAACCGCCGCCGGCTACACCCGTGCCCGAACCGCCGGGGGCGAAGACGGTCGTGCTGCCGTGGGCGATCACGATCCGCGGGCGGTCACCGAAAGGGGCGAAATCGAGCCCGCGGATCCAGGCGGTCGGGTCGTCGGCCTCGTGGCGGCGGCGCAGCGGGCAGGGCAGGAGCACCACGCTCGTCGGCCCACCGGCGCCGCTCGGTAGATCCACGACCATCGGCTCGGGCTCGAGCAGCAGGTGGAAGTTGGCGGCGAGCCGCCGGTGTTCGCTCGTGAAGAAGGGCTGCTCCCAGAGGCTGTCGGGGCCACCGTGGTCGTGGTTACCGGGGATGCAGTAGACGGGCACCTCGAGCGAGCCGATCGCACCCAGGGCGGCGGCGACGGTGGCATGGGTGGGCGTGGGCGAGTCGAAGAGGTCGCCGGCCACGATGACGAAGGCCGCCCGCCGTTCACGCACGACGCCGCCGATCCGACGCACGGCCTCGATCCGCTCCTGCTGCACCCGGGCCCGCTTGGCGGGGTCGGCGATCGAGGCGAAGGGCTTGCCGATCTGCCAGTCGGCCGTGTGCAGGAACGTGGTCACGGGTGGCTCCAGGGAGACCCGCCGTGGGGCGGCGGACCGAGTAGTGTACGGAAGTTCAATCCCCTGTCAAGCCCTCGAGCCGGTCGGCGAGGCCGCTGGCGCGGCGGATCGGGCGGGTGACCGCGGCGGTGATCACGTCGCGCGTGCCCACCACCGTCACCCGGTCGATCGCCCGGGTCACGCCGGTGTAGACGAGTTCGCGGGAGAGGATCCGGCTGGCTCGCTCGGGCAGCACCACCACCGCGTGGCGATACTCGGACCCCTGGCTCTTGTGGATCGTCAGCGCGTGGACCGTGGCCACCTCGTCGAGCCTGGTCACCGAGACGCGGCGCACCGAGCGGCCCTGGGGGAAGGCGGCCTCGTAGCGGGACGAACCCGGCGCGACGCCGCCGGCCGGCTGGTCGCCCGCCGGCACGACCAGACCGATGTCGCCGTTGAAGAGGTCGAGCGCGGGCGTGTTGCGGGTGATCATCAGCGGCCGGCCGGCATACCAAGGTGGCCCGCCGAAGACGCCGAGCCGCTTCTCGATGAGCGTGTTCCAGCCCGCCGCGCCGAGCGCCCCTGCGCGGTGGGCGCAGAGCACCTGGAGATCCTTTTGGGCTTCCACGGCCACGGCCGCGTTGCCGGCCCTTGCGAGCGCGCCGAGCCGCGCGGCGTGAGCCACGACCTCGGCCACGAGCGAGCGAAACGCGGGGGAGCCCGGCTCGACCCAGGCAATGGCCGAGGGA
Source organism: Pirellulales bacterium (assembly GCA_964201845.1). Classification (GTDB taxonomy): domain Bacteria; phylum Planctomycetota; class Planctomycetia; order Pirellulales; family UBA1268; genus QWPN01. The sequence goes on along the minus strand of CAXNGP010000042.1, from coordinate 2,697 downwards.
AACAGCGGGCTCGCCTCGCGGCCCGCAGCGCCGGGCTGGCGGCCGGGGCTTGCCGTGTGGGCATCACCGGCCGCGCGGGCGAGCAGGTCAAGCGTGGTGGCCGCGTCGCCGGCGAGGATCGCGTCGGCGAGCGCCCCAATCTCCGCGCCGAAGCGGTGCCGCGTGACCAGCCGGTCGGTCACCGCCGCCAGCGGCGAGCCGGTCCGGGCCGCGGCCCGCGCGATGTCGGCGAGCACCGAGCCCGCCTCGACGCTCGCCAGCTGATCGGGATCACCCACGAGCAGGAGCTCCGTGTCGGCCGAGACGGCGTCGAGCAGCCGATGCATGAGCGCGCTCGAGAGCATCGAGGTCTCGTCAACCACGACGAGGTCGTAGGCCAGCGGGTTGTCGGCGTTGAAGCGATACCGGGGCGATCCCCGGGGGCGGACCTTCAGGAGTCGATGCACCGTGACGGGACGGGCCGCGTCGATCGCGTCGAGCACCGGCTGCAGCGCCCGCTCGGCCACGCAGCGGTTGCGCAGGGCCTCGGCCATCCGGGCAGCCGCCTTGCCCGTGGGCGCGGCCAGCGCAATCCGCGTGAGCGGGTCGGCCGTGAACTTCTCGATCAGTCGGCGGGCCACCTCCGTCGTCTTGCCCGTGCCCGGGCCCCCGAGCAGGATCCGCACGCGGCCGGTGTCGGCGGTGCGCTCGGTTGCCGCCGCCCCCGTCAGCCGGCGGGCGATCGCCTGCTCCTCATGGAGCGAGCGGGCCAGATAGAGACGGTCGCCATCGAGCAGGAACGGCCTGCGATCGCCGGCCTCGCCCACGAGCGAGCCAGCCGACCGCAGGGCGGTTTTCCAGGCGGCCGCGTCGGCCGGCCAGGCGAGGGGCTCGGCAATGGGGAGATCGCGGCCGCCCCACTCGGCGAGGCGACCGAGATCGACGCACGTGTGGCCGTCACGGGGCGTGCGCAGGGCGAGCGCAAGGGCCACCCAGGCGAGCGGTTCGAGGGCGAGCGGCTCGTCGCGGGAGGCCAGCGAGACGAACACACCCACGGTCGCGACGTCGTCGGCGGAGACGATGCCGGCATCGACATAGGCCGCGAGATCAGCGGGCGGATCAGTTGTGATGAGCGTGGGCATTCTTTTGGACTTTCAGGGACTTAATGGTCCTGCGCGAGCGAGTTGTCCTCCAGCGCACCAGGAGACTGCGAGGGGTTGCCCATGCCAATCGAGCGGCGTTGCTGGCCGAGCGCAGCCAGGATGGCGAAAGCGAGGGCAGCATCGAGTGAGCGAAGGGCAGGATGCCCGCCGCGAACGTCCTGCGAGATGGCATGGGCAATCCCGTCATGCCTCCACCTCCGCACCCTGTCCCGCGAACAGGTCGCTCAGTCGCCGCCAGATCGTGGCCGGTGGCACCCAAGCGAACACGCCGTAGCGATGGCCCGCCTCGTCCACGGGGGTGGCGGGGCCGTGCATCCCGCGGGTGAAGCCGTAGACCACGCCCGCGATGCACCCGCCCGGATCCCAGCCCGCCGGCTTCACGGGGCCGAGCCGCCAGCGCAGCAACCGGTAGACGGCCGTGCCGTAGACGAGCGCCTGGAGCGGGTAGTGGTGGTCCTCCATCGCCGTGACGAGTCGGCTCGGGGCGTAGGCGGCCAGCGGTACGGCGTCGGCGCGGGCGTGAAGCCGGTTGGTCTTGTAATCGGCGATCACGACCAGCGGATCATCGGCCGGCCGGCCCGGCAGCCGCAGCACCGCGTCGATCGAGCCGTTGATCAGCCCGGCCAGCGGAAGATCGAAGGCCGGGCCGGTGAGCAGGCGGGCGTAGGCGGTGAGTCGATCACCGGCCGGGAGGCTCGCGGCCAGGACACGGCCCACGTCCCGCGCCCTGACTCCCGCCGCGAGGCCCGCGAGGCCCATCTCGAAGCTGAGCTCGGCCAGCCGGTCGGCCGGGGTGAAATCGGCGAACCGCAGGTCGCGGAACGGGGCGGTCGCCGGCCCGCCGAACGGGGTCTCGATCGTTGCCGCGATCATCGCGGCCAGCGGTTCGTGGTGGGGCCGGAGGATGTTGGACGTGGCCACCTCACCCACGACGCGGGCGACGGTGGCGGCGCGGCCGGCCGCATCCGACCCAGGGTCGATCTCGAGCCGCTCGAAGATCTCGTGCACGGCCGAGCCGAAGGCCGTGCCCGCGGGCAAGTCGGGGATCGGGAATGCCGCCAGCGCCGGCGTGGCCTCGGGGTCGGGCCCGGCGAGCGGGGCCGGTTGGCCCGCTTCGGACGTGCTGGAATCCCCGGCGGGAGTCCCTTCGTCGTGGCCGTGGCCCGGACGGGCGTGGTCGCTCGTGGTGGCGTGCGCGGCCGCGGCCACGATCCCGCTGAACGAGGTGCGGCGCTCGGTCTGTCGAACCTCCGGCGGGAGCGCGGCCACGGTGGGCGCCGCCGTCGCCACCTCGGCGGTGGCCGGCCGCCACCGCGGTGGCAGCCGTGGCAGATCGGCGGCGTCGCGGAACGGTGGCGGGTTGGTGATCACCGCCCCCAAGACACCATCCGTGCCGTCGGTCTTCCGAATCACACAGAGATGATGCCGCGGACGGGTCAGGGCCACGTACAGCAACCGCCGGAACTCCTCGTTGTCGGCCTCCAGGACGGCCGCCGCGGCCGGGGCCGATGCGCCGCCGGTGAGCGCGTGGGTCACGTCGAGCCGCCGCTCGCTG